>JAYSSB010000090.1:0-1518 GCA_043720755.1 Candidatus Altimarinota bacterium
TGCTCCACGAGATGAGGAGTCTGCAGAGATCTGGCAGTCTATCGGTATGCCACTAGATCGTATCGCATATCTCCCAGCGGAGGATAACTGGTGGGCAGCAGGTCCGACGGGTCCATGTGGTCCTGATACGGAGATATTTTACTGGATGGGTGAGGGCAAGCCTCCAGCTGGATCCAATGTCGGAACAGAACCCAAAAAATGGATGGAGATCTGGAACAATGTATTCATGCAGTACAATCGAGTTGACGCTAATACACTCAATACTCTCCCAGCACAGTGTGTAGATACTGGTATGGGCATAGAGAGATGTGCTGTTACAATCAACCAATATGCGAGTGTGTATGAGACAGATTCGTTCGCTCCAGTTTTGCAAAAAATAAAAGAAATCGTCGGAGCATCCAACTATATCGAACGCTCCGCTCGTATCATCGCAGATCACCTGCGTACCGCGACTCATATGATCGCTGATGGTGTCACCCCGAAGAATATAGACCAAGGATATATCCTTCGTCGTCTCATCCGCAGAGCGATCCGTGAGGCATATAAGATGGCGTATGAGCTCCCATTTGCGACGACTATCGCAGATATCTATATCGAGCAATTCTCTAATATCTATGATTCTGTCAGAATAAATGCTGAAAAAATTAGAACTGAGCTGTCGACTGAAGAGGGGAAGTTTGCAAAGACACTCAAGGATGGTGTGAGAGAATTCGAGAAGATTGTAAATGGGTTCAAGATAGCATTCGAGAGGTCAGGACAAGTCGTCACACAGATATCAGGATCCATGGCATTCACTCTATTTGATACCTATGGATTCCCACTTGAGATGACTGTAGAGCTCGCGAAAGAGAGTGGACTCACAGTGGATATAGAGGGATTCAAACTCGCATTCGAGAAACACCAAGAACTCTCTCGTACCGCCTCAGCAGGCAAGTTCAAGTGAGGGCTCGCAGATGATGGGATCGAGACCACAGCACTCCACTCTGCATGTCATCTCATGCTCGCAGGACTCAGAGAGGTACTCGGGGCACATGTATCACAGGCAGGATCCAACATCACGGCTGAGCGACTCAGGTTCGACTTCACTCATGGGGAAAAAATGACTCCAGAACAGATCACAGCTGTCGAGTCATATGTGAATCGAGCGATCGAGTCAGGACTCACAGTGACGATGTCCAACATGGACAAAAAAATTGCCCAAGATACAGGAGTATCAGGATCATTCTGGGAAAAATATCCAGACATAGTCAAGGTATACTCGATGGTGGGAGAAGATGGAGTAGTATACTCTATGGAGCTCTGTGGATGACCTCATGTCGAGAATTCTCAGGGGATGGGAAGATTCAAAATTACCCGAGAAGAATCGAGTTCGAGTGGAGTGAGGAGGATCAAGGCGGTACTTGATAAGAATTAAAAATGAAAAATAAACCACTCCCACATACTCACTGGCGTCACTACAAGTCTACTGGATGAGTGGATCATACCTATGAGGTGATCGGTATTGCTCGTCATAGTGAT
>JAYSSB010000091.1:0-4257 GCA_043720755.1 Candidatus Altimarinota bacterium
AAATACTGGTAATAGTATAACTATACATATACTTGATATGATGATATCCATAATTCTCTTGGCAATACGTCACCATACTGTGATAGCTACAGGACGCAGTTCGACCATCGGGATGCCTCAGATCCAGTTCTCTCTCGCTTGCCCGAGAGGCGTATATCTCGATATCTGCGGATAGAGGAGTGCTATACCGTATATCTTTGCGAGTTGGAATATATTCCCGAGCTCAGAGAGCTCTCACATATAGATGATATAGGCGAGTTTCTCATGACGGATAGTAGTCTCTATATTATTTTTATCTCCAGCATCGAGATAGGTATAGTTGTAGCAATTTTCTTGTTTTATTACTTCATCATTTGCTCAGTTTGATATGATGAGTATGGTTTCTTTTTTCAGAGTCTCACTTGTATATAGTATACTATATAGGGTATATATACTATATCTGATAATCACAGAAAATAGAGTCGATATCATATAGGCATAGAGGATGATGAGACGAGGGATCTCCTTGGTAAATATGAATCCCGTAGAGAGATATACGAATCCGATATAGACAAAAAACCAGAAAAAACTATACGTCAGTACTCGTCTGATCTCCTCGACGATCGGAGTATGAGGACGCTCACTATAGAGGCCTCCTCGGATGAATACGATACACCAGATCACAACTCCTGATATCACAAACGGTACAAACTGATCATATGATATGTAGGGTATCGGGAGCTGTATGAGTGGTATCCAGTCACGCATCAGACGCAGTGAATACGCTATGAAAAAAGCGAATGCTACACCACTGAGTTCGATGATGCTCGTGAGGATGAGTTTTTGTGTAGGGATACGAGACATATAGCGAGTATATAGAGTGATATATTTTTTGCAAATTGTTTGCTTGATTTCTATAGAGGTGTCTATATACTATTTCCATGCAAATACTCATCATCATCGCTATGGCTATCGCCATAGTATCACTCGTATATCTCATCGTATATCAGATACTCACTCGTCGTATACGAGATCGAGAGAGAGTGATACTGGATATATTTTTCCAGAAAATTGCCAAGATCCCAGCAGTGATCGAGGTGATGCGACCTCACGTGATCGATCAGAAGTGAGCGTTCGACCTCATGACTCGTCTCCACTCAGAGAGTATGATATACAACTATACGAGTATCCCTATGATCCTCGAACAAAATGCTCGTATCAACGACCAATACGGATTCCTCATGAGGCTCTCGATGGCAATCCCAGCACTTCAGAAGGATGCCTACTTCATCTATATCAGAGAATTTGTGATGTCATATGATCGTAGTGTACGTACGCAATTACCTTTTTATAATACACTCATCCAAAAATGGAATCGATTTATCATGATTAAGAACGTGACACTCATTGGCTATCTGCTCCCAGGACGAGATCGAGTAGAGGTATAGGTTTTGTTTTTACTCAATATAGAATTCCGAGTTATCAGATACAGTCCATATCATAACATCGGTACTGTATAGAGTATCCCGAGGGTTAGCCAATCAGTGGATAGTAGGTATCAGATATGAATATCAGGGAGACGATAGCGTTCTCCTATGAGTCGAGCTATACTATATCCGATGAGGAATACTCCAGACAAGAATCAGGGATTTCGCTGTCGAGAAAATCTCCAAAAATAGAGCATCACGATCAATAGTAATATGCCCTCCAAAAATACTCCAAGAAGTGGAGAAGGGAAGTGTCATACTCAATCGATCATCATCGGAAATCTACCGTCATAGGGTGTATATCCTGGGAGCTCCTGATTGATCCAGTTACCGATCCGACCAAGACCGATGGCTATAGGGACGATCACTGCGAGTGTATCGATGAGTTTCCAGAATTCATATCTGTATCGCTTCGCAAAAATCCACATCATGAGTACTGTTCATAAAAATCCTCCATGAAAACTCATTCCTCATTCCCAAATTTTCACTATCTGTAGAGGATCTGAGAGTAGCCACGCACTATGATAGAGTACTACGTATCCGATGCGTCCCCCGAGGACAACTCAGATAAATATGTATGTCAGGAGTGTATCGATGTGTTCTTTTTTTGAAAAAGTATGATAGTGTCTCACAAAAAAATAACAAATCATAAATCCGAGAGCGTATGAGAGCCCATACCACGTAGGAGCTATATGTATACCGTAGAATGAGATATCAAAAATATGCATATGAATACAAGAGTTATACAATACAACTGGTTTATCGTTTGTGAAGTGATTTTTTTTGATTTTTGAGAGCCTGCACATACAATACAAGCTAATTATATATATAGTTTATGAAAGGCAAGATATTCGTCGCTCTCCTTATCAGTTTTTTCTCTGTAGGAGCTCTCGTAGCTCTGACGAATTCTACTCTTTCTCTGAAGGGGAAATTTCCTCTTGGGAATTGATGGAGTGGAGATGGAGGGACGATATTTAGTGGTGGAGGATTCCCTGGTGCTGTCGACTTCAACGTAGGGAGTGGGCAGATCCTCGCTGATGGGACACTTTCTGGAGCATTTTGGCTGGGCAACGTTAGCTGGGCAACATTTTCTCATGGTGTTGCTGGATATATACCGAGTATCGCCTGTCCGAGTGATATCTGGAACAATGCGACACAACCCTGTCCGATGGTGGGATATGCCTGGAGTCAAAATGCTGGATGGATCGCTCTCTCGGCTACTGATATCGGTACGGGGAGTGGAGTATATTTTAACCCCAATACTGGTAACATCGAATGATGGGGATGGAGTCGGTCACTCGGATGGATCCCTATGTGGACGAGTATCTCAGGATCACTCCTCCCGACTACTACTACAACTGTAGATCCACTCGCATGAGTCCCGATCAACTTTGTCTCCAAGATTGCTATCGTCGGGAATATCGCTGGATCGAGAGTGTTCTCAGTTGCGAACAATGGTACCACCAACCAAGATGTCGGATATAGCTACAAGACGATCAACCATGCGAATATCCTCAATATGATCAACCGCAATATCGCACTCATGTCACGCAATATCGATGATGTGACACTCGATACAGCGAGTTCTCCACACCAGTTCATCATCCGCAAGTGATCTGACTATAGGATAGAGAGTGGATGGAACGTCCCTCTCGGTAAGAGATCTATCATCGTGATCGGAGGCAATATCGTCATCGATCAGATAGATGTGAACTCACTCCTCTGGGCCAATCCGTCTATCGCACTCATCGCACTCAAGGATGCCAGTGGCAACGGATGAGATATCGTCATCAGTGACAAGGCGAAGCGTATCTACGCCTATCTCTATGCTGAGGGGACTATATTCTCAGGAGAGAAGGCATCGAACGTAGCTCCTATAGTCAAATATAGTAATACGGGTATCTGGAATATCCCACAAAATCAACTCTATATCAGGGGATTCATGGCATCTAAAAATACAATCGGTGGCTCACAGCAAAAACCAACTCCTATCTGTCCCGCACTGGTAATATGATGTAATCAAGCCAATGTATACTCCTATGATTGGGACTACTTCCGTACCTATGATCCACTCAAGACTCTCCAATACTCACTCCCGAGTGAGAGATCTGGTGTCGCTCGTCTCCAGTGAGCAGCGATGATCATCGAGTATGATCCTACCATCCTGACAGATCCTCCGCCGTGACTGCGTGAGACCCGCTAATCTAAATTCCTCTCTACCCCCTAATTCTCTCCTATGAACCGATATCTCCAGATCATCATAGTATCCGTCACTCTCTCACTCGCTCTCGTCACATCTATAGGAGCCATACCGTATCCATCGACGACTCCATCGGGAGAGATCGGGAGTGGTACGTTCAACAGCTACTTCGCCAATATGTTCTCGACAGCTGGCTGTGCTGGATGACAAGTAGTGAGAGGGTTCTCGCCTACTGGTATACTACTCTGTACGAGTGTCGCACTCACTCCTCTCCAATACTGGACATCGAACGATGCATGAGCCAATATCTACTTCACAGGAGCCGGCAATGTGGGTATTCGAAAAACCAATCCCCAAGCTCCCCTCGATGTCAACGGGGAGATAGTATCTACTCTTGCCCCTTCAGCGTATGCTCAGATGAGAACTGTATATGGTAACTATGGTATGATGATACGCAATGATGGTACCAATACATATTTCCTTCTTACCAATTCAGGGAGTTCATACGGAACCTGGAATACATATCGTCCGATCGTCATCGGTAACTCAGATAGCACTGTAGCACTCAATCAGACACTCTACTCTGTTGGT
>JAYSSB010000092.1:0-4214 GCA_043720755.1 Candidatus Altimarinota bacterium
TCGAGATCGGCAGTATCGAGAACGGTGCTGACGAGCTCATCATCCCAGATATGAGTGATCTGACTCCTGAGGGATTTGTGCCGCGGAACAAAAAGTGAAAACTCCCAATGCTCTCTATCCAAGCCTATATAAATACGGAGACTGATTCACAGAAGACGATCATCATCGGCAAATGAGGGAAAAAAATCCAAGATATCGGAACAGCATCTCGTGTCGTCCTCGAGGAGATATTCGGGAAAAAGGTATTCCTCGCACTCCGAGTCAAGGTGGATAAAAACTGGAGAAAAAATCAGAAAACACTGGAGCGATTGTTTCCTAAGAAATAAAGCATGGAAAAAGAAGTTATATTTACGATTATCAGTATTTCAATATACCTTGTTGGAGCTATTCCATATTGGAGAGATGTATTGAGTGGTAGAACAATTCCTCATCTATTTTCGGTACTT
This sequence comes from Candidatus Altimarinota bacterium, assembly GCA_043720755.1. Taxonomy (GTDB): domain Bacteria; phylum Patescibacteriota; class Gracilibacteria; order BD1-5; family UBA2023; genus JABFSX01. Next base: position 447 of record JAYSSB010000092.1, read on the forward strand.
GTCTGGCTCATACTTGTGTGATTCAATTGTTATGTATTATGGCTCAATGGTGAATGGTTATGATTTATTCCAAGTATTATCATGGCTATATCATTATTCTTTGCTGTGATTTTTTGAGTTAAAATGTTTAAGCAAATTCAAATAAATTGGTTTGATTATATTTGTCTTATCCTTTCAGGACTACTACTTGTTTACTATTTTTTCTCTCAAAATATAATAAATACCGTAATTTTCACAGTGATTATAGATTTTATAGCATTTCTCCCTACCTTCAAAAAGGGTTGGTTACAGCCATGGACTGAGAGTATTTTGATTTATCTACTCGCATGAGTCAATCAGATTTTTACGATTCTCTCTCTCTCTGAGTTTTCGATGGAAACTTCTCTTTTTTGGGGTTATATTTTTTTTGGAAATGTAATATTTTTTATAATGGTTGCATTTCGCCGTTACTATCTCAAGTGATGGAACAGTATTTTTGACTAGACTATGTCCTACGACGCATTCGCCACTACATTCTCGAATAGTCGCAAAAATCTCCACTGGCCAGAGCTGGAGTACATTATAGCGGACATGATAGCTCATGGATCAACGAGTGTACTCGATATTGGTTGTGGGAATGGGAGATTTATCGAACAGTCCCTTGGTTCTGGTTTATTTATGAAACACTATTTTTGAATTGATAGCTCATCATGAATGATCTGAGAGGCTGAAAAGCTATATCCAACAGATGAGTTTTATAACTTTGATGTATGTTCTATGCAATCTTTTGTATATGTAAAATGAATGCAAAAATATAATTCTATTCTTCTTCTTGCCTCTTTTCACCATCTTGAATCACAAGAAGAACGGATCCAAGTACTCGAAAATACCAAAAAATTACTCAAACCAAACGGTCGTATCTATATGACCAACTGGAATCTCCGAGATCAGGCAAAATATGAAACGAGTCACAGGTGAGATGGAGACTATGATATCAAAATCGGGGCATACTCCCGGTACTATCATGGATTCACTGTGGATGAGCTCGCAGGATTATTTGAGGATACAGGATATCGGGTGATCGAGAATCGGATATTTGATGGAGGGAGGAATATAGTTAGTATCATCACTATCTAGCTCCTAGGCTCATGATGGTGGTTATTGCTTCGGATATTGATTTCGCATCTTTTTGGATATTTCTACGAGATATGAATTCGATAGGAACAATATCAAGCGATCATCTATATATGGCTCTATTTATATCAGCAAAGTGCTGAGCCTCTTCGAGACTGATAACTCTTCAGTTTTGCTGCCTTTTTTGGAATTCTGATTGTAAAATTGAAAGAGAAAATACTCAAGCATACCCTCAAATTTTCTCTATATGATTACTTACTTGTGCCTGGATTTTTCCAGTATTTGAGATATTTCTTAATTCCAAAAAAGATAATCCATCCAAACCACTTCTATCAAGAATAGTAGGTGTATTATTTTGATAAACCGCCTCTTCTTGTTCTATCTGTCTATCGATACAATCAGACATAAATTCAGTAAAATTCCCCTTATCAATAATTTCATTTGGTTTGAGCCAATTTTTCCATGCCTCTTCTGATCACAATCTTGCTTTATACTCAGCGATAACCTGCATCTGGATTTCTGGTACTATATCATATCCCCGCTTTCAGAGCTCCTGAATAAGAGTTGTCTTACCAGAACAAGGTGGTCATGTGAGTACAAATAGATTATTTTTCATAGACTTGCATTATATAGAATATATTTTTTTGTAAATAAAAATCCTCAAATTTCTTGAGGATTCTTATAGGCTTAGTCATTTTTCAGAAATCTCTATATTATTTCGCTCGCTCGAGATACTCTCCTGTCTCAGTATTGATCACGATAGACTCATCCTGATTGACGAATCCTGGAACACGGAGCTCGAGACCTGTCTCGAGTTTGACGAGCTTGTCGATCTTGCCATCAGCAGTATTACCAGCGACAGATGGCTCAGCCTCAGTGACGAGGAGAGTGACACGGAGTGGGAGCATGATACCGATGAACTTGCCCTCGAACGTCTGGAGGTCTACCATAGTTCCCTCTTTGAGATACATTGCCGCATCTCCGACATCATCCGCATGGAGCTCGACTGTCTCATAGGTATCCTGGTTCATAAATGCGAAGTCTTCACCAGACTGGTAGAGAAACTCAGCCTTGGCTCTCTCGAGGGTCACATCCTCATATTTCTCCTCAGAATCCATCACTCGATCCGAGCTATTTCACTGAATGAGATTTTTTAGTCGCATCATGACATTGGTAGCACCACGTCCACCACGACGCATCTCATGCTTGACGACGAGGAGGAGCTCTCCGTTGATTCTCAGTACGGTACCTGGACGAGATTGCATAGCGGTCTTCATGATTGTAAAAATAAGTAAAATAAAAACAAAAAATTGTGCCTTGAGTATAGACACAATATGAGAAAAAGCAAAAGAAAACTATGAGTGGAATGCTGCTTTGAGGATCGCCTTCTCTATTTCTTTTTCGAGTTCTGTCTGTATATCCTTCATGAGGATGAGATCAGAGAGAGTTTTTTTCTTGTGAGTGAGAGCCCGATCTGCATGATACCCTATGCTATAGAGAGCTCAGAGTCGTATCATAGAATAGACCAGTCCGATCAGTACGATACCTCAGACAATAGCGATAAGGGCAGATGTCCAGTTAGCATCAAACTGATAGAGAGAGATATTGCTATAGATGTAGCGAAATGCGTTGTTTTCCATAGAGGGTAGTGTTATTCGACGAGTGAGGCAAATATGATATAGCGTTCGAGAGCGGTACCAACTGGCCAACAAGTCATGAGGGAGAGTTCTTTTTTGTTCGGATCACGCTCGGAGAGCACCTTGGTATCGCCAGGCTCTACGGTAGCTCTATCTGTGATACGATAGGTATACTTGGACTGGTTGTAATAGACGATGATCTCATCTCCTGTTGCGAGCGTATCGATGAGGGCAAACACATCATTGTAGTCACTCGCCACCCATGGATAGTTAGATGAATGCCCAAATATAAATGCATTCCCCTTTTCCCCTGGACGAGCCGTCCCTGGATATCTCACGACTCATTTTTTGAGCTCTTCCATAAACACGTCTTGCATCTCTCCATACTTGGCGTTGGTATCGTGTTCGACATCGACGAGGGGGATATTTTTGCCGAGCTTGGGGATGATGATCCGATTCTCATATGGTGTCACGTCGAATGATACTTCCGTAGAGCTATCTGATATTCCTGAGAGGAGATGCCGAGCTCCGTATGATCTCGAGTAGACCATATCTGGATCAGTGAGAGCAACTTTTTGGGTGAGGATCTGGAGTGAGTCCGTGGTATCTATACTATCGAGGGCATGGACAGCGACACTCGAGCTCGAGAGAGCAGACTCGATATCATCTTGTTCTGCGAGGAGGAGATCAGGATTGACCCAGTTCGTGATGACGGCACTATAGGCTGAGAAGTTCAGGAGTCCCATCAAACAGACAAATATACCACCCGTCAGCATGAGATAGAGAGAACAAAATTTGAACAATCTAAAAAGGAAGGAATGTTTTTTGGGTATAATACGGGTATTTTGCTCGTACTGGAGAAGTGGATCGTGGGACATGGGTATGGGTATTTATGTGTATGTATTGGTATTTCTGATATCAGATTAGCATATATTTTGCCCATATGCAAAAATCCAAACACTTTGTCGAATAAAAAAGTTTGACAAATACATATATATCTATAATATCCCGAGGAAAT
>JAYSSB010000093.1:0-12276 GCA_043720755.1 Candidatus Altimarinota bacterium
AGTATTGGGAGCGATACTCGCTGTATCGATCGGGAGAGAGATACTATCGATCGTATAAGCAAATCGGGATTCTTGTGTGAGGTACGTCAGGTAATCGATGATCTGATCAGGAGTATCAGCAGAGAGTGAAAGTGTGACATTCGCGAGTGAGAGTCCGCTTGGGAGTTTTTTGCCTGGATCGACCGCTATATTCGCTATATTGATCGCAGGAGGCGTGAGACTCGTACCCGTTGTATAGTTGTTGATCATCACAGATTCTATGATATCACTTGTATTGAATTTGTGATTATACTTGCTCACTCGGGTCTTGATATCACTCGCTCCACTCGATACGAAGAGAGCTTGCATATTTTTGATAGCATTGAGCTTGGCAGTTTTTTCGACTTTGGTCTTTTCGAGAGAGGATATCTCGACAACGCTATCCATATAGCTCGTATAGAGTGGATAGAGGAGAGTGACTACGAGGATGATCGAGAGACCGAGGAGCACTGGTGCGTAGACTCGATTTTTTTGTGAAGTGTTGGTATCTAGAGTTATATTATTTGCCATTGGTAGCGAGGTTAGGAGATGCGAGACGGAACGCTATGTTGGTAGTACGTTCTGCGGATGATCCGGCGAGAGAGCGGATCGGAGAGAGTATGAAAGACGACGTAGACTGATCAGCTCGCATCATGTTGATGATGGTCTGAACTGGATCAGTACCATAGGTATCACGACTTGCTATGAGGGTCGTCGAGATCACGTCATCTCGAACAGAGAATCACTGGAGTCTGACACCTGCAGTCGTAGCCGCCACACGGAATGCTCTGACAATCTCCTTGAGTGGCATAGAGGGTCGTATCGTAGCGGATGAGAGGATATCTGCGATGATGACCGCTCTGTCACTGCGAGCGAGTGTGAGAGTCTGTTCGAGTGATGAGATATCAGTTGTGAGTGTGGCAACCTGATCTCTCGTGACGAACTGGTATCCCCAGAGCCCGAGACAACCGAGGAGAGTGATGATCAGAGTAGCTAGACTCATCATCCAGGCAATATTGCTCTGTACAGGGATGATAGAATTGTTGGGAGTGAGCTCTTGCATAAGATAGAATTATAGATACAGTATTGAGCATATCATAAGAGCGATAATATTGCAAAAAATGAAAACCGAATACATCATCCGAGACGAAAAAGAACTTGACGATATCCATATCACTCTCGAAAAATGAGATAGGATATTTTTTTATGGAGATCTCGGAACTGGTAAGAGTACCTGTATCAGACATATCCTGAGAAAATACCTCAATGATACTACCCTAATCGTAAGATCGCCGACATATACCTATTACCAGAAATACGGATCCAATATATATCACTGTGATCTCTATAGGATAGAGGATTATTCAACATGGGTATCTATTGGGGGGGGGGAGATCACTCAAGATCTTGACTCTATCATCCTGATCGAGTGGCCAGAGATACTCGGAGAGAGTATCCATCCCACCAAAAAAATCTCCATCGAAATAATGGAGAATTGAACAAGAAAGATAACAATAACTATAATTTAGTTTTTTGATATAAAAGTGATCTGGTCACACCTACATATCACACGATCATATATACTGCAAGTCCTAGTATACTTCCCTCTCTGAGTATCAGATTGTAGCCGAGATGAGTCAGGACAGCGAGGGAGAGTCCGAGAGCAAATATAGCAATATATCGAACCGAGTCTGGCTCATACGAGAGTGCTCGCCACCATGCATACGCACATATCACAGCCGAGAGGAGATGAGCCATGAGGGATATAGATGAGCGAAATATCCAAGTCGAGAGACTCATATCTGCAGCAAAGAGATAGAGCAGGTTCTCAACAAATACAAATCCGAGAACGACGAAGAGCGTGAATATGATGATATCTCGACGGGAAAATGCAAAATCCTGACTCATAAGTCCGATACTCATAAGGTGTTTCGATGACTCCTCGATGAGTGATGATATGAGGAGTGGAGCGATGGCAAGTGCGATGATCAGTCATCCTGGTATGAGACTCGTAGTTAAGAGTACTATTGCGAGGAGAACTCCTATGATGGATATATTCACAGTTGCGAATTTTTGTAATAGTGGTCTCGCATAGACTGATCAGGATCGTATCAGGAGAGCGAGAATCAGTCCGAGTGCCGATACGAATATCGCCAGAGCCAGTAGCGTATAGAGACTATGCGTTCCCATATAGGCAAATACCCAAACAAGTCCGACCGAGAGCCCTCAGATCATCATCCCAAGGAGGAATCGTCTCCTATTCCAGGGAGTACCCGAGAGATATGATATACCATATCCCCAGAGATATATGGGAAGAGTAGCTATCCAGAATACTACCAATACAAGGAGAATATTTGAGAACATATATTCTATTTTTTATTCTTGAGGATTTCGTATCATCCGACTTTCCATGATTGCTCGCTTGACGTCTTGCCTGATCGGCGAAATAGCGTCGATGCGAGGAGTATATTGACTCCCAGTATCAAGAAAAAGAAGCCAATCAGATAGGCGAGAAACTCTGGGAATGCGATGATGACGAGTCCGAATACAACAGCAAAAAATCAAAAAAATTGCATAAAAAAGAGTTAGAAAAAACGAGCAATATCGAGTCCAGAGACATAGATCATCAGACCCAATAGGAGTATGAATCCGACTCCATGCAGTACTCACTCCACTCGAGTGAAATATGATACTCACTTCGGGAAATAGCTCATCAGAGAATAGAGTGTCGTCGTCACAATACGTCCACCGTCGAGTGCTGGGAATGGGAGGATATTGATGACTCAGAGATTGATCGAGAGGAGAGCGATCATCACGAGGATAGTCCCGAGTGGGACACTATTCTCGACTATAGAGACAAATGTCGACCCCAGACCTATCGGCCCTGCGAGCATACTCTTAGCTTCACTACGCTCTGTTTCTGTTTTTGGAGCGAAGAGTCCGACTACCATCCGTCCGAGGAATGCGAGTGTGATACGAGTTGTTGCCACTGTCTCACGAGCTCCCATGATCACTGCGTCAAGTCCACTATATTGGATGCGTTTATCTGTGTTGATCTTGAGCTCTCGATATCCAATTTGCATACCGACTTTTCCATCTCGTGGTGTCATACGGACTTCTCGATAGTTGGGAGGCACACTAGGTTCTCAGAATTTCAAGGTTATCGGCTCATTCTTTTGAATAATATCGATGATATCTTGAGGAGAATGTGGATGAATCCTGTTGATCTCTACTATATATTCTCCTGATCCTACTCATGCCTGTTGTGCTATACTACCTGATATACTCGTCACAACCAATCCGTTGTGTGTGAGGTACATACTCTTTATAGCCTCCTGAGCGGATGGGAGCATCTGGGACTCATATCACTCGAGTGGGATGATCGCCATCGGAGTCACTCCATAGAGGAACAATCCTGTGAATACAGCGAACGCAAGGACAAAATTCATCGTCACACCCGCAGCAAGGACGATCACACGAGAGAGCCAAGGCTTCGAGATAAATGATCATGTCTGATTCCCTGTGGTATCTCGTGGATCCTCTCCAAATATCCGGACAAATCCCCCAATCGGAAGCCAGTTAAGTGAATACTCGGTTCCTTTTTTGTCAGTATAGAGTGATCTCGCTCGTGGTGGCAGTCCGATACCGAACTCATCGACTCGCATACCAGTGAGGCGAGCGGTGACAAAGTGTCCGATCTCATGGATCATCACGACAATGAGGAGAACTACGAGAGTGAGGAGGATACCGAGGAGAAGAGACATAAAAAGCTAATTATAAGACTAAAGAACTACTTCCCCATCTGTTCCTTGATATGGACGAAGAGATGGTTGATGAGATCATCGAGCTTGGCGTAGCTCTCACGAGAAGACCGGTATGCGTGTCATGGGAACGATACCTCGAGTTTGCCAGTTATCCCGATCTTGTCACGAGTGAGCGTGAGCTCAGTTCTGATCTTGTCATCTTCATTGGCTGTTCGACGGATATAGGCATCGAGTTTGCCCGTGAGATTGGACTCGATCTCAGTATGGATATAGTCAGTTTCATTTGAGAATTCTGGAGCATGTATGATGATTTCTTGTGTCATAAGTAGAGTGATGAAGGAATAAAATTTTAGTGATGTTCGTCGTGTCATTCTGCATATTCATCTTCTTTTTTCTTCTCGTATTTGGATTTCCAGTTTTCTATGACGATCTTCTCTGTTGGCGTCCTGAGATCGATGGGAGAGCCTGACTGGAGAGTGTCATCGAGCTTCTCGATGTAGTCTCTCGTGATATACTGCTTACCGCCTGTGACGAGATGTCACTTGACTACATCGGAGAGCGTATCGACGAGGATATCAAATGGCTCTCTATCATCTGGTCCGTGTCATTTTCTGTGAGGTTTGACCGCCTCTTGGAGTGCATGGATGACATCGGTCGGTTGGCTTGCATTGCGGAGGATGAGTGACTCATTGCCGAGGAGCTTCACGACGATATCCGAGATCCCGAGGACCGAGTAGATCCACGAGTACGTCCTGACCTCCATACCCTCGATCTTCTCGAATGGGATGATGACCAGATTGGAGGTAAAAAACTGCCACTTCAGATCGATCAGAGTCGTCTCAGTCATGATCCATACATCTGTATACCAGTCAAAAATCTTGTAAATCAAAATAAAATATATCCCAAACATATACGCATAGAGATGCCACGATACTATCATCGACTGGACGCCTGCGAAGTTGAGATAGTAGAGAAATCCTGGAATGAACAATGCAAAAAATATCCAAAGGATGATATCTTCGATAATCACAAAAAAATGCCGATGAAATATCTCCTTGATGGATTCTTCTGGAGCAATATATGATGAAAAAAAGAGAGACTGAAACCTGTTCATATAGATAAGTTCTAAGTTTTAAACTCAACCATCTCCATCCTATGGAATCCTCTGATGGTGGTTGGCAAATATCGCTACAAAAAAAGCTACAAAAACAATAATAAATCCAGCACCAGTAAGAGCAAGCATATAGAGTGTCTGATTGTATATCGATCCAAATGTCTGATATATCCAGAGTATCCCTCCTACATAGAGAGCGAGTTCTATGATACTCGTGATATAGAATATACGACTATGGATCTTGTAGAGGATGATCAGAAAAACGAAGTTGAAAAGTGGGAATAAGAACATATGCTCAGTATATAGAGTGAGTACCTATTTGCAAGACAAAATCCTATTTTGCCACTGCCCAGTTGAGTCCAGTTCAGATATCGACCGTAATCGGTGGGATAGATGATCCACCTTGCATCATTCATCACGTATTATTCTGGAGTATTCCCTCCATCACTTCCCTGACCATCTTCTCGAATATCTCCTTCTCAGCAATAGGTATATCGAATACGAGCTCATCATGCACCTGGAGTATCATTTTTCACTCGAGCTGCTCTGTAGTGATACGCCTATCGAGCTCGATCATCGCTATCTTGAGGATATCTGCAGCAGTCCCCTGTATAGGCATATTCATCGCCTCACGCTCTCAAATAGACCTGATCGTCCGATTGGCATCGTTGATCCCTGAGATATATCGACGACGATCATGATAGGTCTCGACGTATCCATGTTTGCGGGCGTCCTCTAGGAGAGTATCGTAGTACATCCGTACTCACGGATATCGAGTATAGAACGCATCGACATATTCCTGAGCCTCTGTGACACTACAGTCAAGTGTCTTCGCCAGACCATATCCCGTGATCCCATAGATCACTCCGAAGTTGACCGTCTTGGCGATCCGCCTCATATGAGGTGTGATCTCTTGATTTTCTCAGAATAAAAACTTGGCAGTCCGCATATGGATATCCTCTCCATTGGCGAATGCGTCGAGGAGTCCAGCATCCTGCGAGAGAAAAGCGAGCACACGGATCTCTATCTGAGAATAGTCAGCCACGAGAAGGATATTGCCAGTTGATGGGATGAAACATTCCTTGATCTCTCTCGCATAGCCATCTCCTGTTGGGATATTCTGCAGATTGGGATCGTTCGATGACATGCGTCCAGTCGCAGCTCCGAGTGAGTCATAGGTGGTATGGATCCGTCCATCCGGTCAGGCAGCTCGCATGAGTCCATCGACATAGGTCGATGAGAGCTTCGAGAAAGTACGATACTCGAGGATCAGTCTCGCGACATCATGTGTCTTGGCTATCTCCTCCAGGACATCGACATCGACGGAGTATCCTGTTTTATTTTTCTTGGTTGGCTTGATCCCGAGTGTCTCGAAAAAAAGAGTCTGAAGCTGTTTCGGAGATGATATATTGATCGGTCAGACCAGCTCATGGATCTCCGTCTCCACTCGTCGTATATCTGCCCTGATCCGCTGTCCGATATCTTCGAGTCGCTTACGATCGAACCCAACTCAGACAGTCTCCATACGAGCAAGAACGATGATGAGATCTGATTCGAGAGTGAGAATATAGGATGATTCTATTTCATTTTTGTCTATCACTTGGCTGAGTGCCCATACCCGATTCTCTGGCGTATCCTCGAGTGTGATCTCGAGCTCTGCATCCGCCCATGAGACAAATTCCTTTTTCGTTCGTTTACCAGAGAGTCCTGAGATGATGGAGTAGTCAATGTATTTGCTCGAAGCTCCTTTGCAAAGGAGCTGTCCCGCTTGCGGGACTGAGGATTTTTGTTCTGTTTGCATACTCCGAGTATAGAGAAAAGCGAGAAAAAGCAAAGAAAAGCCACCCAGAGGGTAGCTTTTAGACCCATTAAAATGATTTCCTAGAGGAATCACTTTAATTTTCGGTTGGTCAGGCAAAGGCGAGGGCAATGAGAGTTTTCTTCATTGTATTTCCTTAAAAAAGTTGATGGGCATCAAAAGTATACTAACATCACAAATTTTGTGGATCTACGAGCTAATATATCAATCGACCTCATCATCTTAGAGAGAGAGAGAGAATTTTGTCAAAAGATTTTTTTATTTTTACTCATAGATTTTAATTTTTGTCATATACTCCCATCTATATGCCTACCAAAAAAATCTACACCAATACCATCGCCCAGATCGCCGGCAAGATCATCACCGCTCTGATCTCTATATTGCTCATCAAGGTGCTCACTGGCTATCTCGATGTCGCGGGCTATGGACTCTACTCCAAGATCTACAACTATCTCTCGATATTCGCGGTCATCGCCGATCTCGGACTCTACACGATCACCGTACGCGAGCTGACCAGATATCAGGATGATCGGGAAATGGTAGCGAAAATCAGTGGCAATATCCTCTCGCTCCGTACGCTCTCAGGCATTCTCATCATCGGACTCTCACTCTCGATCGCTCCATTGCTCACTGGATATGATTCTCCGATGGCACTCATGGGGATCGCTATTGTGTCACTTTTTACCCTCATGGGTCTCATCAATAGTTCCCTGATGAGATATCTGCAGGCGACTCTACATACGGAGTTCTCACTTGTTGCGAATACTTGCGGTAAGCTCCTCACATTTGGAATGATACTCATGTTTTCTGTACTGCTTTTTCCCAGGTCTACGACTCCGGATATCGAGGTATTCACCCTCGTGATGCTCGCAGGGCTCGCAGGCAATATCGTGATGACAGGACTGACCTGGTGGTATGCGAGTCGGTGGCAACCGATCAGATTCGCCTGGGATAGTGAGTATATATGACATATATTGCGAATATCTCTCCCCTATTGACTCGCCCTTTTCCTATGAGTGATATTCTTCAAAGTGGATATCATCCTCCTCTCGGTCCTCGAACCTGCAGATATCGCCGACACGAGTATCGCTCTCTATGCTCTCCCGATGAAGATCGTCGAAGTTGGGATGATGTATGGGACTATATTTCTCAACTCGCTTCTGCCAGTATTGACAACTGCTATAGAACGCAAGGATAGTGAAAAAGTTACCAAACTCACTCGTCATGCATTCATGCTCCTTTTTGCTGGAGGTATTGCTGCGAGTGGGTTCCTCGCACTATTTGCTCCATGGGTCATCAGACTCATCTCGACTCCAGAGTTCGTGAGCGAAACCGTGATGGGATATGGATCAGTGGATGCTCTACGGATCGTGGGGTGGATATTTCTCGTCTACTTTGTCTCGTCACTCTATACCTACATCTTGATTGCTCGTAGCCAACAAAAAAGAATGATGTATATCAATGCTGGTATAGCGATCCTCAATATAGTTGGTAATATCATATTCATCCCGATGTATAGCTTCATCGGATCTGCATGGGTGACGCTCGCAACACAGATCCTCCTCCTCATCCTGACATATATAGCAGTAAAGAGGAAGTAGGTGAAATGAGGCAGATTTTTGCATTATTTGATCTTTTCTGTTATTATGAGAATCATATAACTCTATCCGTATGCCAGATATCTCTACTCGTATCAACGCCCTCATCGCCTACCTCTTCCTCGGGCCGATTATGCTCCTCGCCAAATCAGGTACTCCACTCGCTGATCCATATGTCCGTGGACATGCGAAGCGAGCCAGTATGATCATCGCAGCTGGAGCTCTCATATTCGTACTCTATCGTTCGCTCCATGATCTGCTCGATGTGGCTATATTCGGGATATCTCTCGCACTCATCATCGTCACGGCTATCGTGAGTATCACACTCCTCATACTCATGATGGGAGGATATAGGGCCTATCACTGAGTATCTTCGAATGAGTCATCGTGGAGATCGCTCATCATGCCCGAGGGGAGTCTCACCGAGTGAGCCTACAGTGAGGAGGACCTGATCCGTATCATCGCATCATATGTCCCTTGGATCGGCATCATCATAGCGAGTCGCTATCCCAGACATGAGACCCTGATAGGGAGAAAAGTCGGGAGTCTATTTGCTCTCCTCATCCTGACAAGTATCGTATTCCTCTCAGGTGCTACGACAACACTCACACTCATCCTCACAATTGGCTATATCGGACTCATCGTAGCGACAGCGGTACAACTCTTTTGAGCATCTCGATTTTTGGATTTTGACTTTTATGATCGGATACCGACATACGTAGAGCTCGAGTCACATATCAAATCAGCGATATTCACAGGTATCGATTTTTTTCGAGTTGCATTCGGTGGAGTTGTAGGGTATCCATACCGAGAGAGATATCAGCAGATCCTCTCACAGAATACAATCGTACAATCCCCAACAGTTCCTTATTTTGCACCAATCTGGATCGTCTGACTCCCAATAGTCAACCTCATCACACTCCCCTCTCTCTGGCAATCCCAATATCGAGAATATACACCACTCATACTCCAGTGACTCGCTCTCACGCTCATCACACTCATCATCGTATGAGTCTACGGACTCGCTTCTCAGATGGGACTCTATCTCCTATGGCCGATCATCAGTCTCATCGTAGGATCTCAGAGCAATATACTCACTCGAGCACCTATCACGAGTATTGTGGTCGATCTCTATCAACTATTCACACGAGGACAGGCGAAGATATCAGAGATCAAGCAAAATGGAGAAGAGAAGGTGGGATATAGTTATGAGGTGAAGTAAAAAATAAATACAACTAAATATCAATTTTGACTTTAGTAACTTCTATACATGCAGGTTACTAAAGTCAAATGTAATTTTTTATTTGACTTATATAATTTTATATTTATTATGTGTTTACACTTAAAATTTCAATATGAATTCCCTATATTCTGGCTGATGCACTCTTCTTCTGGCTACTCTTGTTTGATGTAGTAATCCGATCTCTCTTGAACAATGAAGAAAGAACTATACCAATGATATAAAATTATCAGTGGAATCTATTCTTAAAAAGAATAAAGAAGAATGATTTTCCCCAATAGAATGATGTCCTGGATGATTTTATAAGAAAGTTACAAACAGTACATCATCAGTGGTGGAGCAAGTACGATCCTATACTAGTATGGGTTTCAAATATAACAACAGGTATTATCTAGAAAAATCTAATTATATTCCATGACCAATATTTGCTCATCCAAAAAATGAACTTTATTGAACAGGCCATATTGTCGATACAACTCAACCTATTGGTATCAAGTCTACCAGTAAACCTCTTACTGTATTTCAAGTAGATCAAAAACCCATAGTATTAGCATGCAATATGCCCACAACTCCTACAGAATACGATAAAGAAGCTCAAATATCTCTGGATCTTTGAAATAATCTATTGACCATAAAATAATAAAAAACTCCATCTTTGCAGATGAAGTTTTTTGTAATCCCCCTTTACCGTTTTAGATCTTATTTTATCCCTGGAGGCAACAGTCAGATACATATACCGACTCATAAGAGAGCAAACATACATATCCGTGTAGCGAGTCGAACACCATAGGTAACTATGGCACTCGCTCTTGGATGCGGTAAATTGTAGAGAAAAATACCGACCAGATGCACGAGAGAAGAGAGAACTGATATGAGTATAGTCTGAGACGAGGAGAAATCAAGTCAATATATATTGACTTCCCAGTGGATTATATCGATCCTGTGAGATATCGTCTGGCGAGAGCGAGCGGGATGATCCCTACGAAAAATACCAATACCGTATATGGGATATCTCACTCTCCATCCTGTCTATCTGTTGTGATAGGAGGAGGTATAGGTATTATTTCTTTTTTGATGAGAGATTTTTTGATTTTATTTGATTTTATTTTTTTCGACTTTTTTATTTTTTTGATCTTATCAACTTGTACAGAGAGTGACTGAGTCCAGAGTATATCTGATGATCCACTATAGGACGCTGATACTACGATATCATGTGATCCAAGGGCAAATTTCCGAGATTCTGGATTATTAGAGACTACTACTTCCCCATCATCATATCTCCAGTGATAGTCTATATATCGTTGTGAACCTGATAGTACGAGATTGAGTGAACAATTCTTGGTAGTAGTACGGCAGAGATATCGATTATTTTGTTGTATGAATTTGGATTTTTGGAGTATGATCTTCGGTGGATCAAAAAATACTACCTTCTTCGGTTTCTTTTTCTTCTTATTTCATAGTGGTTTCTCTACGATTCAGGATATTTCTTTTTTGATCTTTATTTTTTTGTCTGGTTTTATCACATCTCATGCAGATCTCGGGCCGAGTACATGGATACGATATCTGACCTCAGACATATTGCCACTTGGGTCGATCACACGCAACCAGATCTCATGATCTCAGGTACTATACTTGCGTCCACCTGGATCACGAGTGATCTTGATATCATTGGGCCCATAGTACCAGAGATATCTGATAGATCCTCACTCAGGATCATAGGAGCGATCAGCACTCAGATTGACAGAGCAGGTCAGAGTATAGCAGTTGAACTCATAGGTATCGATCTGCTCATAGTAGGACTGGATCTTACCGTCGAATTCGAGGATGATGATCGGCGGATTGGTATCTCGACTTGCTATACTCGGCAGAGGACTCACTCATTGAGTTGTAGCAACTACCACTGGGATATTTTGTAGGACTTCGAGAGTTTTGTAGGATTTGTATCATGAAGACCGATGAGTCAATACGATCTCGATCGCCCCTGTCCCGATCAGGTAGAGTTGAGGCGGATTGCAATCATATATCCCAGTTCCATAGCCGATCTGACAGATAAAATCTCGAGCAATGATACCTCCAGTAAAAATCGGATCGAGAGTAAAATTGACCCGACATGGACTCGTCACACATATGAGTATATCTCATGAGTGAGTCGTATTGGTATAGTTCTGCCAAGTAGGGACAATATCAGGGAATATGACTCATGTATCAGTAGATCCAGAATATATAGCTCCGGTACTCTGTGATCCTGAATTATCTAGAATTCCAGATAGTGTACCTATAGTTCCTCATGTCGAACTACTCATCTGTGCCACCGTGAAGCTCACATCCCAACACATCATCCTCGATTGACTCAGATCTGATTTGCTCGTGAGTCGCAATCCAAATGATGATCCCGTAGAAAAATAGAGAGTATTTGGATTGCAAGTTGTGAGTATATCAGTCACTGTGATCACTTCACAGATATAGTCCCTTGCGAGGAGTCAACCAGTAAAAATCGGATCAAATGTCACATTGACTCGACATGGTTGATTCGATTCGCATTCCCAGATATTTCCAGATAGTATTGCATTGGTCGGTTCTTGGCGAGTAGGGAATATATCAGGAAAGAGTACTCAAGTATTGGTAATCCCTGTACTAGAGAGTACTCATGTATTCGTATTTCCAGTATTGATTGTTCCTGATGATTGTCATACTGAATTATCTATAGCTCAGGATCATATATC
>JAYSSB010000094.1:0-12206 GCA_043720755.1 Candidatus Altimarinota bacterium
ATATAGTCGCTGCTATCTGTCGTGAGGATGAGACTCTTGATGAGATCCACGTCTCCGCTACTATGATCGATGATACTATTACCTTCGGAATATATATTGGTCAGGTATCCGAGGATGACCACTCGACGCTCACGGATACGTGACTGGAGAGAGATACTATCGGATCTGAGCTGTTGTATCTTGGACTGATGGGTGAGGATATCTGACTGGGTCTCTATGATTGATGATTCTGTTACACGGATAGACTCATCGAGCACAGCGAGAGCATTTTCGAGTGATACTCGGACTTCTCATACGGCATCTTTTTTGACCTGATAGGCGGATTCGATAGTTTTGAGTTTTTGCTTGAGAGCATCGAGTCCATGCATCGCATATTCCTGCCTGAGGATATCATTGGCACCACTTCACTCAAATGGAGCAGATTCGAAGAGGATCTCTTCTTGTTCTTTTTTGAAATTGTCGAGGATGCGTCCCGAAGTCGTCATATCGATAGCACTCCCAAGAGTAGGCGAGAGCGTCATAAGGACAAAACAGAGAGCAAAGGTAGTAGTAAAAATCTTTTTCATACCAATATGCTACCATATAGACCAAAAAATACCCAGAAATATGAGTATTTTTAGATGGAGATGTGCTGGATTTTTAGAGAGATTTGGTTGTAGTATATTCTGTATCGAGATTTTTGAAGAATATTTCTTTTTTGTGCACCCAGCTATCACTCTGACGAGGCAGACGAGCGATATCAGATGTATTGTGTAGGAGATACTTGATTCCTTCTTCGAGAAATATCGTATTCTGACTTCACTTGACGTAGACAATTGTCGGGACTCGATGGATCGAGATATCATGAGCAATACGGTCTCCGAGATATCGAGAGGAGAGGCTCGTCACTACCGCAAAATGTGACTCCAGTATCGGTGCAATATACTCTCGCATCATCGGACCTACGAGATAAAACACGATAGACCCATCATGTGGCATGATCTGCGAGATCTCATGAGCAAGTTGCCTATGGACATCGGCACTATGAGCTCAGAGTTCTCGCATATCTCAGAGGAAGAACACGATACGATGCGAATGGACAAAAGATCGCATAGAAGTCACTCACTCATAGATACTGAGATATCCTCAGTTGTAGCTCCCATCGATGATGGTCGAATTATGGATACCTGAGAGTATACTCGATCGTCCAGACTCTGGATGCCCATGATTCGCGTAGAGAGCAACCCGATCGAGTGAGATCGAGAGCGTCTCGGCAATCGTGTAGAGAGGGAGGAGATTCTCTATCTGGAATGCTCCTATCGATGGGATAGATAGAGGATAGTGATGCTGTCTATAGTGGACTACAGCACTCGTCCCTGTCGTCGCTATAGCTATCTGAGAAGCATCGATATCTGAGAGAGCTCAGAGACTATATGAGACAAATTCTCGATCGATATACTGTCTGAGAGACTCATGGACGATCGCTATACGAGAATGCTCGAGGAGCTTGATCTTGTGAGCACGATAGTGCTCAAGTGTACCAAATTGTTCGAGATGATTGGGCTCAACACGAGTGATGATAGCGATATCAGGATGAGCAATCGACAGGAGAAAACCCATCTCTCACGGATGATCGATACCATACTCGAGTACGAGATATCGTGGATATCTCCTGACAAGTCGAGATATCGCAATAGCAAAAACCCATACCCAGAGTATCGGATTGCGACCTGGCGATCTTGCTCCGATGATCGTGAGTGGGAGCCCATATTCTCCGTTGTAGTGATACTGAGAATATCCGACACTCGCCTCTCCGAGTTCCCTCTTGAGAAAGCGAGCAATATGTCAGGTAATCGTGGTCTTACCGACAGTTCCCGTGACACCGATGATATAGGGACGATGCCGAGCGATGATGAGTCGAGCAACAAAAGCGAGCAAAAAAAGTATGATATGTTGCATATAGATTCAAATCATAGAGAATCAAGGTAGAAAATCAAGTCAAATAAAGAACTTGTGTCTATTTTGATTTGCGAAAGTCATAACATTCTATACAATTGAAATGTATTTTTATATTATCAATTATGGCTCAAGTTACTCGTGATGATTTCACATTCACTATCCTCGATGAGATACAGGGACAATATAGCGAGCTGGTAGAACTCGTACTCGGGAGCGAGTCGATCGATAACAACGAGAAGCAATACTGGTTCGATATACTCCCATCGATGACCAACGAGCAGATCGATCGTCTGTTCAACATACTCATGACTGAGCGTCATCAGCTCGAAGAACTCAATCTCAAGTATCAAGAAGAGATCAAAACTCTCAACGAAAAACATCTCATCGAATGGCAGTCTCTCCAAAGTCAAAAAGCAAAACAACAGGTACAACAAGCTGAAAAATATGATACCTCCAAATCAGATGCTACAGATACACTCGGACTTCTCGGTAATCTCTAGTACTCGTATATGATACAGATCAATTCTCTCCACTACAATCATACTTCGAGTACTCGTTCTACACGATCACACGTTCTCACTCCACACGATGCAGTGACTCTTTTTTGTATCATCGATGGGGAGAGTGAGAGTATTGTGTCAGTCATAGAGGATCATATCCTCGAGAGTGTGTCATCTACAGAGTGGGATATTCATGAGACGAGTCAGGATTTTTCATATATTACCGAGCACTACAACTCGTTTGTACAGAGTTTTGCGGAAGCAGAGATACGAGATATCCGTATCGTCATAGGGATGCTCCAGTGAATAGATCTCACGATATCGACGGTAGGAGGTACACATGCTCTCTTTGTCGAGAAGGATGATACCATCATAGATATCACTGTCCACGAGAACAAGTCATATGAGTTCCACTCGATCACCAATGGGAAGATACCAGTAGGATCAACCGTATATATCGCCAATGACGATATCGAGTCACTCCTCGGGCATGATGTGCTCATAGAACTCAGTAGGCTCCCATCAGATACCTGGAGTACGACAACGAGACAGATACTCGAGCGAGAGATCGCATCGAGTATCCATATGATCCGTCTCTCGAACCAGACTGACGTAGCACCTGTGAGAACCAATTCGAGAGACAAAAGAAAACAATCTGATATCCTCAGAGATCGTGGAGCACTCCTCGTCGAGTATATCCGCAGCCAAAAAATGTGGGAACGAACCAAATGACTTATACAAAAACTCCCCACCCTTCAAAACAAGAAATATCAATACGTATTTCTCGGGTTTGGAATAGTCATACTTTTCGCACTTGCCTATTCTCTGATATCGAGTGTCCTCTCTGTCATAGACAATACGACCACCGATAACAAAAACGAACTCGTAAAAGCAAAAATACTCGTTGACGATAGTCAGAAACTCACAAACAATCCTACCCTCTTCAATAGCAAGATAGGTGAGGCTGAGAAGATACTGTTTGAACTCAGGAAAGATCAGGTTCATATGCTCGATACACAGAATCTCCTGAGTCGTATTACCGTGATGAAAAAAGAAGTCTATGATATTCAGACGATAGATCTGACAAATATGATATCTTTGATACCTTTTAATCCAGTAGATATCAGCCCTCTCGGTGTAATAGAAAAAGACAAAAAACTCATCCTCATATGAGAAAATGGGGCGATCAATAACTATATCCCTGGGGATAAGACGATCAAAATCGTACAGTATCCAGGGGGAGAACAAGTGAGGAGTTTTGATATGGGAGAAGATGGAAGTATCTATCTCCTTACCAATCAGAACCATATACTCTCTCCTCGTCGAGATGAGTTTGCCTACGTCAATGTCACTGGACAGAACTCTTGGGAAAATGCTCTTTCTATCAAGACTTTTAATGGGAATATATATCTCCTTGATAGCTCAAAAACCCAGATCCTCAGGCACAAGCCAGGAGTCAATGGATTTTCTCAAAAATCATCTCTCCTCGAAAAACCACAATCTGCAATATTCGATATCAGTATCGATGGTGGTGTCTATTTTTATATGGATGATGGGAAGATCCTGAGATATACAGGAGATGCTACCAATCTCACACCAATAATACTCAACAAGATACCATGAGAGTGGAATCTCGATACATCCAAAAATAGTGTATTCATAACACGCAGCTATCTCTCCTATACCTATATACTCAATGGGAATCATATATGGATATTCAAACCTGATTCCAAAAGATTCCAAGATGTCAAATCATGGTCATATATAGGACAATTTGAGATCAATACTGAAGATATCATCAAAAGCATCAATATACCAAAAGATGGAAGTATCTATCTCACGACCAATAGATGAGTGTACAATCTCAAGTTCGAATTCGTAGATAATAAAGTCGTTTTCAAATAATCGTGTACAAATTCCAAGCTATCATCCTGAGTATAACAAGAATCCGTGACAATCAAACACGTATTGTCATGATATCTCGTGACTATGGGAAGATATCCGGATGGTGGAGCAAAAAAAATATATCCGGTATAGATATATGAGACGTGGTAGAGGTACTCCTCTCTCGTGATGGAAATAAAAATACGATCAAAAATATCGATATCCAGATACCGAGTTGGAGTAGAGAATGGAGCTATACTCGTATAGTTGCGTTCTTAGAAAGTATAAAAATCATCTCAAATATAACACGAGAATGAGTCGAGTGTAGATCTCTCTATGATGATGCTCTCCTCTATATCTCATATGGCAGAGATGGCATCATGGATATCGGTCAGGATACAGTATTCCAGATGAGGATACTCAAATCACTCGGTTCTATGGATCGTGAGGCACTCGGGTGAGATCCTGTGTTGGGATATATATATGATCATATCACTGAGACTCCTTTGAGACGGATATTTGGTCAGATGAAGATCAAAAAAGAACACATCGATATCATAAAACAGGTCAATCTCTACTCACTCTCTACTATAGGCTAATATGATATATAGTATTTTATTCGTATTATTCTTGTTGGGACTCATATTTGGGAGCTTCTCCACCGTACTCATCGAGAGATGGCATAGTGGTAAGTCAGGGATTATAGGATGACGCAGTGAGTGTGGGAAGTGTGGATATATACTCTGAGTATGAGATCTATTTCCCCTATTCTCATATCTCTATAGTAGATGAAATTGTAGGTACTGTCATAGTCCAATAGGATGATTTTATCCGATCACAGAACTCGTGATGGGATGCATCTTTGCAGTTCTCGGGTATAGTGCGATACAGCTTGGTATACCTATTTTGAGTATTGAGATGCTTGTATTGTTATTTTTTGGACTCGTCACTGGTATATATATCCTTTATGATATACGCTATATGGAGATCCCAGATCAGATAATTGTACCTGCAATATGCCTACTCCTATCGATACCCATAATATCGTTTCTATTCATATGATACGATGAATATACTTTTCATACTTTTCATATTAGTATATATGATCGATTATTTGGGGCATGGGTACTCTATACATTTTTCTATATACAGATACTCCTGCCTGGTGGATACTATCTCATATCAGAGAGACGTTGGCGAGAATGCATATGACTCATTTGGAGTTATATTTCATTTCCTTTTGTACTACTATTTGATTTTTTGGGTATATACAAGGATAAATCCGAGTGAGTAGAGATACCAACTTGGGTCGGTGGATGAGATCTGCGTATTGCGATATTTGTAGGACTGACTCTCGGTACACTTCATGGGATAGCAAGTTTTATATTTGCATACGTGATTGGGAGTATATTTGGTATTGCTATGATACTCTGGAATCGATATTCAGGGAAAAAAACAGAATCACGTATAGCATTTGGCCCATTTCTTGGTATCGGATGGATACTGAGTATCCTCTTCTACTGACAAATCACTCTCTATCACACATATATGTACATAGGTCAATAAAAATATCTCGACTTTGCTATAAAAAGTCATATACTCATTCAAAAATAATAACCCTAAAATACATATGTCTCAAGATAAAGAACTCAAAGCACTCCGTGATCTCATACAATCAGCTGAGAACTCGATCAAATCAGCCAAAAAAATCATAGATACGCTCGTATGAGGCGGTCGAGGAGGAGAATTCGATATTGATGTCGATGACCTCTCATCCTATACGTCTGGAACGAGTAAGATAGTAGAAGGCGTGTTTACAGGGGATGCTATGCTCGGACCTGATGGATCGGTATATCCTGTTCCACAGAATTATTCATCCAAGTCACTCCTCGTACAATGAAGTCGACTCAAGGCAACTATCGAGGAACATGGATGAATCAAATACAAGATTATCGAAGAGATCCCTTTCGAGACACATATCGGTATCGTGACCAAGAATGGCGAAAAATATGAGATCACGACAGATGCAAAAACATACAAAGTCCTCATGGCCGCTATAACATTCCATAAGTGTAGTGTATGAGATACGGTCAGTATCCGAACACCAAAATGAAAAGAAGCAACGTATGCTGTGATCGAAAGTATCATTCCAAAAGTTTAGTCTTAATTTTTCCTTTCCATGTGACATGATTATTCACGATCGAGATCTACACAACCATTTTATAACAATATCCCTTGGCTCTGGGTAGGTATATTGGCGGCTATTGTTGTCGTTGTGTGGATTGCTCGATCTTTTCAGGCGACGAGCACGACAGATACAGATAGACCGCATCTCAGCGTTGTACCAGAGACAGCTGCGAGTACAGTATTCATATCGATGAGTGAGTCATCCAAGAATCGAATCACTGGAACAGGATGACAATATCTCTACGTCTGAGACAAGTCAGTATCTGTAGAGACATGAGGAGCTCGTGTAGAAAATGACAACCTGCACATAGATATGGATGAGAAGACTGAACTCATATATACCGCTCACTCAAGTACTGGCGATATACTAGCTCTCAACAAATGACGTATCTGGATCAATCAAAAATCAGATACCAGTCAGGTCATACTCAAAAATCTCTCGATCAAAACACAACCAAACAATGTAATACTCCTCGAACAAACGAATCAGATATATAGTACTGTATACGCTATAGTATGAGATCTCGATGTATCGACTCGTATCGGATCATACAAGCTCAAGTCAGGAAACCGTATGATGATATCAGCATCAGATATCGCAAGTCCAGGGATCGAGCTCTCGAATCTCGTATGAGGTATCGACGAAAGTATTGCGAACAATTCTCTTTTTATCAAAAATAATGGGAAGAAATTACTCAATAGTGCCACAGTATGATCTACATGAGCAATCCTCTCATCGAGTGGTTCATCTTCAGGAACGAGTATGACATCATATGTGAGCTTCATCGAACCAATCGATGGATCTATATCGCTCAAGCCGACTCTAGCGATCCGAGGATCGATCAATAGTCCCGAGGTCAAGCGTGTCACACTCAACGATATTGAGTCTATAGTGAGTCCTGTTAATAATACGTTTAGTTTTGTAGAATTCGCTCTCTGATCTGAGATCAACAATATCGTATACAAGGCATACGGGGACAATAATCGTCTCCTCGAAAAATGAGTTCTTACCATATTCGGATCCAAACAAGCCTTACAAAGTGTCAACAAGCTCATACCCAATAGTTCTCCAGTATCAAGCAAAGATTTTCGAATATCATATCCCTCAACCAATCCATACGTCATGGCGGATAGAGCTATCAAGGTACAATGAACAGTACCAAAAGAAAGTGTCAGCTCGATAACAGTCAATGACTACAAGCTCCAGAAGTATCTTCCTGGAACTACTACTTGGTATTACTTTGCCAATATGGAGTCATGAACTCTTCGTGACGGGATCAATCTCTATACGATCAAGTTTTTTGGAGCCAATAACGAGCTTCTCTATACGCAGCTTTTTACCATCATAAAAGAATCCAAAAATGCCACACTTTCGGGCGAACCATCTCGGTAAACAATGAACCTCTCTCATCGAGATCATGGCTATGATGGCAGTTCTCGGACTAGCTGTAACAGCTATGTTCTCGACGGTTATCGGTGGGATATATTTTGCCAAGGACTCAGAGAATCGTATCAAAGCGATCAATCTCGCTCGAGAAGGAATCGAATGAGTGACAAACATGCGAAATACGAATTGGCTCAGGTTCTCAAGTGATCAGACGAATTGTTGGAAAGTGGTCAACTATGATGCCTCTTGCATCGGGGATAGTACACCTACAGCATTCACTGATGGGAACTATATACTCAAAAATGAAAATGGTGCTTGGTATCTCACTGGATCAGCCACGAGTGGATCAGGGCTCTGGGTCAATACAGATGGGTACTATATGTCGAGTGGATCTATGGCAGCGAGTCCACTCTGTACGATCGATCGTACCAGTGACTGTAGATCTATATTTACCCGTGAGATCCGTATCAGCAATAGCTCAACAAGTAGTGGGAGTATGACCGTCACATCGATAGTAGACTGGTATGAAAAACGAGCCCAGAATGTCACTCTCACGACGACTCTGACAAACTGGAAGAGCAAATTTTAAAAAGAACGTACTAAAAATAAAACTATGCATAAATTTGCATAGTTTTATTTTTTATGATAGAGTATAGGAAATACAAAAACAAATCATGCCACTCATCCGAGATATACATCCCTACATCCGCTACGCCATAGTCAGTATATGGGTCTGCAACTGTGTACTCGCAACTATACTCGCGATCAGACAGTCATGGATTCCCTATATGGATGCGACTCTCAGTACCTACTCGACTACCCGAGCTGATGCGTTCGATGGTACTGTGATGCCGATATCCTATATCCCTGACTGGAGTCGAGTTGAGTACCAGAACAAGAGTATCAAATTCGAAAATATCCCTATCAAAGACTATCTCGCTATACCCGCATATGATAGCGTATTCCTCGCTGATACGAGCAATACAAGCAAGGCATCACTCATCGCACACTATACCTATATCACTCCATATATGGGGAGCTATAGACTCAACTACAAGGAAAATGATGGGAGTCATAATGGGATCGATATCAGAGCTCCGATAGGTACACCCGTACTCTCGATTGCCAATGGAGTGATCATACGGACGGTGGAGGCTGACGCTACAGGGAACAAATTCGTGGTTATCAGACATGAGTGAGTACTCATCGATGGTGTACGTCAGAATATCTACTCTGCCTACCTCCATCTCTCAGGTATCACAGTACGTGAATGAAGCAAAGTGAGAAAATGAGATATGATCGGTCGTGTTGGTATGAGTGGTATCACGACTACTCCACATCTCCATATACAACTCGATACTGAGTCAGCACCATTCCACCCATACTGGCCATTTACATCGGGAGAGTCACGATCCGCTGGTTTATCATTTTTTGACTCGATCAACACATGACTCGGCAAAAATAATGCCCTACAATACAGTATTCATCCGATGAATTTTATCAAAAAGTATCTCGGTGGGGTCAGTATACTAGAGGCTACTGCCGTCAACTCACTCGACATACTCAATAGTGCCCCTCCAGCTCCACCTACTCTCCAGACAGAGACTGTAGCGATCAATTCGCCGATCGAGAGTATCGTTGCGGGTATGAGCTTCTCATCAGAGAAGCCCACAGTCATAGTAGCTCCTCCAGAGACAAATACAGCCGAATACCAAAAAAATTGTCAGAAAAAAAGATTCGCCGATATGCCTGCTTCGAGTAAAATAGCGTCCAATCTCTACAAGCTCATCGATACCAAGTGCATACTCCAACATATCAGCAAGTTCGATCCAGAGAGTACGATCACACAGAAGGATGCCATCATGCTCATCATGCAATACTATGAGATCACGCCAGCAAGTGGAACGAGTCACTTCTTGGATATCCCTCTGAAGGATATATTCCAAGGGTATGCTCTCGTAGCCTATCGTCGTGGTATCCTCGATGGGAACTACGGATTTCCTGAGAGACTCTTATCAAGAGAGGATTTTGTAGAGCTCCTCGTACGTATCGGCAAATTCGAGAAAAATCCAAGCCAAATCAAAATATACAAAGATACAAGTACTATGAATTTCAAATTTTGATATATCCAAGACTATGGATTCAAGGTACGAGCCCGAGGAGGAAATTTTTATCCACAGACGCTCCTCACGAGACAGTGAGCTATAGAGCTCCTTGCTCAAGTGATGATACAAGATGAGAGAAAAAAATAGTAGATTTTTGAGAGAAAATCAATACTATCCTAGTAGCAACTAAATCATCGTCTCCATGTCAATCAAAAAAATCATATTCCTCGTATTCATCGCTCTCATATTCGCCTCTCTGATGGGTGCAGTGTGGTATATATCAGGTCAGAAAAAAACAACTACAAAAAGTCCAACATCTCTCAAAATATGGATCAATGAATGAACTACAGATTCATACAAAACTCTGATCGATGGATTCAAGAAATATGCCCCAGAATATAGCAAAACCGATATCATCATAGAAAAACAAACAAGTGACGCTGATAGATATAGGACACTCCTCCTCTCGACGCTCTCTGATGGGAGTGGTCCAGATATCATGATGCTCCACAGTGGAGAAGATGCTATACTCGATACCAAGATCGAACCGATCCCTGGAGATCGCATCGATGTAGTACGATTTGATAAGGAGTATGATGATATATTCCAGTGACTTCTCACGTCAACTGGATCAGGCAAGGATAAAGAGATCAAACTCAAATGAGTCCCACTTGCGTATGAGACATTAGGAGTTTTTTATAACAAGGCACTCCTACGAGAAGTCCCAAAAACCTGGAACGATCTCGAAAATCTCTACCGATCTACCAGTCCTGATGTATTCCCGAGCAATCTCTGACTCGGACCGACCTATACACCCAACATGATCGATATACTCCCCCTCTGGCTCAATCAGGCAGATGTCAGGACCTATAGTGATATGGCAAGTAGCAAGAACGGTTTATCTGACTATCTCAGCTATGCGACAATCGACATCTCATGAGGACAATCATCAGATTCGGAGTCAAATTTTGCGAGCAAAAATACCCTCCAATCCAAAAAATCAGATCTCCTTTCGAAAAAAATATCCACACTCGATATGTTCATGCGAGGAGATATCGCGATGATCATCGGATATCCGAGCCTCATCCTCGATCTCGAGAAATCCAGTAAAAGGGTCTCCTCAGATGGTAAGGCAATCGTACTCCTCACAGAGCGAATCCCTCAGTCATCTCCATCACGGACCAATATAGGGAGATATAGCTACTTCGCTATATCCAAACTCACAGAACGTGGCGATGCGAGCGTCAAGTTCCTCGAGTATCTCATGACTACTGAGGCAGAGCGTCTCTATATGTCAGAGTATCCGTATCTCATACCTGCTCAGTCAGAGTTCTATACGACTATCGAGAGTCAGAGTCTCTCGGACAACTATATACGGACTCGACTCTGAGCATTTGTCCCAGCTCTCGGAGAGGAGGTCACTGTGTTTGACTATGGGCTCAAGTCCCGGTTCGAGCGGTATCTCAGAGAGTGACTCGATCAGACAGATACACCAGATATAGATAGTACCACGACTCAGATATCGAGAGAGATAGGCTGTGAGATAGCCTCTTCGATCGGCATCAGCACAACTGTAGATTGCCCTACAACCCCATAGGCAAATATAGACAAAAAAGTTGCATTTTTTTCTTTTTTATGGTAATGTAAATATATATAAATTTTCTCTATGCGAAAAACTCATCTCTTTTTCCTCATTTTGACCTCCTGTATTGGGCTATTTGCTCTCATGCAATCAGATACATATGCTGCTTGCGGTGGCTCATGGTTCAGCTCTAGTTGTAGTGAGTCTCCCTATTGTGTAGGAGGACAATGTGGTGTTGAGGCTGGTGTGAAGGCAGTAGAACAGAGTATCGCTGGTCAGATCACGAACAAGGGGATATCTGCATTTGCCCAAGATATCGTGATGTATTTGATGAGTTTTGTCTCGCTCATCGCCGTGATCTACATCATATATGCTGGATTCCAGTTGGTGATCGGAGCCTGAGATGAAGAAAAGATGAAAAAAACTCGCCAAATTATCATCTACGTGATCGTCGGTATCCTCATCATGTGGCTCGCCTATCCGATCGTACGATGGACAATCAATCTGATCAGTCCAGGTGGACGCATCGCCTATGACTGGTCTATGATACCTGGGGCAAATGCTGCATACACTGAGAGTGATGCTGATACATTTGCTGAGTACAAGAACAAGATCAAAGAATG
>JAYSSB010000095.1:0-1485 GCA_043720755.1 Candidatus Altimarinota bacterium
TAGTTTGATGGTTTGATGGTTTGATGGTTTGATAGAAAGCCAAAAATGAAACGAGTACACGATAATGATACCAAAAACCAAAAACCAAAAACCAAAAACTATAAAACTCATAAAAAGTACTACCAATCTCGGTCCATATAGAGGGCTCAATATTCTCTTAGAACAAGCAAGATGAGACTATATTGCAATCCAGGATCATGATGACATCTGGCATAGAGAAAAACTCGAAAAACAGATCAAGTTCCTCGAATCACATAGGGAATATATCGGCTGTGGGACAAAGACAGTGATGTATTATGAGGCTGATCGGAGATATTTTGAGTACTTTCTCTGAAAAGAAAATTATTATACAATCCATCCTTCTCTCATATTCAGAAACGATAGCAAATTCCGTTATGATACGTCAGAAACCGAATACATGTGTGATGCCTGGTCACTAAAAAATAATCTCTGTCACGGAGAAAAAAAGATCGCAAATCTAATCGAGCCTCTCACTCTCCATCTCATCAAAAAGACGAGTGGAAACTATAGCTACCGTTGGCATAAGCTCAATAGAGAAAATATCCGAAGAACCTATATGCTCCACACTCCTCTCTATGCAACTCTCACTCTGGGCTGGGAGATGATGAGGAAAATACTCTATCCTATTTTGAACCTGCTAAAAATCTCAAATTGGATCAATCCGATCGAGCGATTCCCTTTTCAAATGATGGGAAAGAAGGTAAAAGAAATGGAAGGAGATGAGTGGTGGAATATATATCTATAGTACCTCACCGATTCGCATCACATGTATATGCTTGATACCCTCGCTAATACCGAAGTCTACATCATCCCAGCTCACAACATATTTTTCCCAGTTATCTCCTATTTCCTGTAGGGGTGTATACTCTCGCTTGATTGTATCCTCGCTTCCGAGCAGATAGCACACCTGGAAATATTTTGTGATCCCATTTTTGAGAGCAATAAAATCTATCTCTCTGCCTGATGAAGGTCTCCCTATAGTGACGGTGTATCCGTATCTCTGGAGTTCTAGAAATACATAATTTTCGAGAAGTTTTCCTATATCTCTTTTGAGATCGTATCCAACCAAACTATTTCTGAGACCAAGATCTCCAGCATAGTACTTGTTATATATTTCAAAATATTTTTTTGTATCTGGATTGACGGAATATACCTTGTGCAGGAGAAATGTATTCTCTGCATAATGGAGAAAATTGAGAACTGTTTCATTTCATACACTGATGCCCTGAGACTTGAGATAATCCTTGATACTCTTACCACTGATGATACTACCGATATTGCTCATAGTATACCTGTAGAGATCTCTAAAAAATTGGATATTTTTGATATTGTGGTATTGGATGATATCTTTGAGAATGATAGTATTGTAGACGGATTGCAAATACGGGAATATGATCTGATCGGAGTACTCCATCCGGAAGATCGCCGGCAATCCTCCATATTTTAGGTATTCCAGGAAATTCT
>JAYSSB010000096.1:0-1484 GCA_043720755.1 Candidatus Altimarinota bacterium
GAAAAGTATAGCGTCTCGTTCTATCAGAGTATGGAGCTGATATTTTTCTACTATCATATCGATGGTTTCATCTTCTCGGATGATATCTTGTCCTGCTATTATTTTTTCTATGAGAAAAAATAATGCTACATCACTATATTCGAGCAATACTGACATATTCGAGAGTACTATATCTCGAGCTAACGTATGATTATTGCCATTTGCTGCAAATACTCTCTCACATTCTGATCTCAGAGATGCTGGTATAAAACCATGATCACGGATCATCAGTTGGATATACCTCCTATAGAACATCCCGTATTTTTGATCAAAAAACTCTATATACTCTTCATAAAATCTTCTTGTAGTAGGCGTAAATGTATCATACTCATTGAGCTCATCTCGGAGCTCTTGGATAGCTGCTATATTAGACTCTTCATCTCACTCATCGAGCTCTCACTCATGTAGCATACATGCCTCGATAAACGGAGTGATCGTATCACAGATATAGTCATAGTATGAGAACTGGGAGAAAATAGCACTAATCTGAACAAGATGAAGCCTAAGATTCTCATAGAGTTCTGTTGGTATAGCATTTTGAGATTTTGAGATATTCTGCCAATAGAGTGATTTCTCCTCTGAATCAAGTTTCTTATACAATTCACTCGGTAATGTGGCATTGTCAAGAGTTATCTGTTGATAAGAAGCAAATACATATGGAGAAAAAGAATCTGTGAAAAATCTCCGTACCATCTCCTGTGTATTGGAATTACCATCTATCGTATATCTCCGCATCTCATCGATATAGTGTTCGAGATAACGAGGATCAGCGAGTGTGATGATATGCGTCTGCATGAGATAGAGTCTCCTCGATATAGATCGCCAGTACTCTATATCTTGTTCATCTGTCCATAGGCTGAGAGATACATCATTGAGTATAGATATGATACTACTCTCTTTCTCTATTTCATTGGCGATATATACAGAACTATTGGTTGCGAGTATCGTCAGTATCGCACTCGGTTCGAGAGTTCATTCGATATGATAATCTATTATCAGTTGTGATAGAGATTCGAGATCATGGTCATTATGGATATCTTCGAGATATACGATAAATGGATTGATTCTTTTGCTTGCCTCTTTTTTGTTCAGTTCGAGATATGTTTCATACGCTTCTTGGCGTCTACCCGATTTGCAGAGAGCATGGACGAGTCTATGTAAAAATCGAGTTTCTCATGAGAGTTGATACGCCATAGCAAATACACTAACACTCATATCGTATAGAGACTTACTCTCATATGCATTACCAAGATACATATATGATTCGATAGATCCGAGTGCAAGTGCCTCATTGTAGAGTTCTATAGCAGTCATTGGGTCTTTTTTTTGCTCTTGATCACTCCCGATAGTGAGATATATCTCTGGGATTTTTTGATACTCGCTATGATTGAGGATGAGATTATAGAGTTTTCGGAGAATTGTATCGATTACCTGTGATGCTTCTA
>JAYSSB010000097.1:0-4171 GCA_043720755.1 Candidatus Altimarinota bacterium
GCATCATTGATATATTGATTCGCAGTTTCTATGGATATATTTCATAATATGAAATCACGATACCATGACATACTTTGAATTCGCTGTTTCAAAATTGGATTTTTATCTAGAAAATCATGAAGTATCTTGGTAGTATTTTCAGTTTGAATCTGTATAGTTTGTTTAGGCCAGACTCAGGTGGGGTTTCAAGAATGAGAAATTATCTCTTTTGTACGATCAGCCGTAGTATCTCTTACTATTTTTACAGGCTCATGAGCTGGATTATCTAATCAGAAGTAGAGAGCTCATGCAAGCAATCCTCACATTCATATGGTAATTATGAACTTATTTTTCATGTTGGCACTAAAATCAATATAAAACTACTCATTTATTTTCCTTGATTCAAAAACCAGTCATTTCTATATGTGGTATAGGACTTTTTTTAAAAAAATCTATGGCATGTTCTTTTCATCCCGATTGACTATAGACTGATATATTTATTCCGCTAGTCCATAATAATAGAGTTGGGAAATTTTGTAAATCTATTTCTCATTGTGTCAGAAGTGATGTGCTAGAACCCTGAGCTCAATTCACAGAAAATCGCAGTGATTTAACTTTTTTTTGAGAGATATTTTTCTCGATCATATTGCTAGCATGATGTATGAAATTATCTGGATAAAATCAGTATGGAAATGGTCCATTGAGCCAGATATCTAGATCAATAATATCTTCAGAATACCAAATAAATTGCTGAAAAAAAGCATAATAATTGCTTGGATATTCATAAAATGATAGATTGATTCATTTGAGATTTTGGTGGGATTTGGGAGGTATTCTGGTAATATTTTCAACGAATGATCGGAGTTGATAGAGATCAATGGCTTCACGACTCGCAAAGTTGATTTGCAGAAAAAAATCTCAAGCTGTGTAAAAACTTGTGTAGAAATCTTTCTTATTTTGCTCTGATTGAGATAAGAAAAGTGGCAAATTCACAGTTATGTCATTGGAATTCCGAGAGGTATTAAATGCTATTGTGTACGGAATTTTTTGTATCTCCTCTCTGTGGGCGATATCATAATCATAAGCAGTTCATTGAGGAGTGATTGGATCATACAACACTTGGATTTTTTCGTTTTTAGATGTTTTATTTTGCATTTCAGACTTTACCCAATACATGTAACTATTTCATAGCAGTATAGAGCTGAGCAATAGTATAATTATATAGAGGACACTCGTTTGTTTTATCATAAGTTTTGGAATTGTAAGAGAATGGGGAGCGAACTCCCCATTGGTGTGAATTTCTTTCTTTTTCTATCGCCCGAGCCTCACGAATGAGAAATATGACATACCAAATGCAGAGCTCCAATCTTTCCTGAGAACACTACCTTGTTTCCCATGATATGGATCATACCAGTCAATCGTATCAAGATTTCTGGTGTTCGCCGTATTGAATGGGGCTCGACCATTTTCATCGGTTCTGCGATTGTATGCAGTGAGTAAAATAATATGATCAAATTTCCCAACTGGATTATTCACATAAGTTGACTTCAAAACACCCATTGCTGGAATGTCCTGATTCAGATCATTAATGAGATTATCCATATTTTGAGCGACGGAAGTTGCTCCTGTACCATCCATACGAACTGCATTAGTCCAACCGAACTTGTTGCGAGCAACCAACTTCATTTGATCGATAGAGGTGCCCAATGAACTATTGAGGGAAACATTGATGAATGTATAGATACCCGCAATAGTATTC
This sequence comes from Candidatus Altimarinota bacterium, assembly GCA_043720755.1. GTDB lineage: Bacteria > Patescibacteriota > Gracilibacteria > BD1-5 > UBA2023 > JABFSX01. Next base: position 1,739 of record JAYSSB010000097.1, read on the forward strand.
TTAGATGCTACCACAGTAGACATATTCTGAGAATTTTTCCCTGTTGACTTTCTAGTGTAGTGATTACTCGCAAAAAGTAGTGCAGTTGGTCCACAAGAGTAGTTATATCCTGTGACGCTTTGCATGAGTGTATTTTGCACAGCCCAAGAATTTGGGATGATATTATCTACCCAATAACCACCCACTCCATTATTGGCTGCGAAAGAAGAAGAAACCCCTGCGAGGACTGCCGCAGCCACAGTTTTTTTGAAAGTCATTGATTTCATGACATTTTCCTTTATTTGTATTTACCCAAAAACGAGATATACTCTCGACTCACTCTGAAATATCTCAGAGAAGCACTACGGATAGTATTGAGAGAGAGAACAAAGTCAAAAGTTTTCCTCTTGCTTTTCACATTCTTCACATATACTAGCATTCTTTGCAATTTATCACTTTTTCCCATGTTATTCTCAGATCTCCCGATCGTAGAACCGATCCTCAGAGCTATCGCCGATGAGTGATATACTGCTCCAACACCGATCCAAGCTCAGGCGATCCCATCGATTCTCGGGGGTCGAGACTTCCAGTGACTCGCTCAGACAGGAACCGGCAAGACTGCCGCATTCGCTATACCTATCATCCAGCTCCTCGTCGCTCGCAAGGATCCAGCAAAGTGAAAACGCAAGATCAAATCACTCATCGTCACACCAACTCGTGAACTCGCTATCCAGATTGAGGAGAGTTTTCAGGCGTATGGTCGATATGCTGGACTCCATCAGACCGTCGTATTCGGTGGTGTTGGGCAAGGCAAGCAGGTCGAGCGTCTCCGCCAGTGAGTTGACATACTGATAGCCACTCCTGGTAGGCTTCTCGATCTCATGGGTCAGGGACATATCTCACTCTCAGATGTAGAGATATTCGTTCTCGATGAGGCGGATCGCATGCTCGATATGGGATTTGTGGGTGATGTGAAAAAACTCCTCAAGGTCATCCCCGTCAAGCGTCAGACTCTGTTTTTCTCAGCGACGATGGCTCCAGCAATCGCGACTCTGGCATATAGCATGCTCAAAAATCCTCTCAAAGTAGAGATCACACCAGTGTCGACAACGGCTGAGACGATCACACAACATGTCTATCATGTCGATCGAGTCAACAAGAATCCACTCATGATACATATCCTCAAGGATACGAGTATCAAAAATGTACTCGTTTTTACTGAAACGAAGCATGGAGCGGACAAAGTGACCAAGTTCCTCATCGAAAAGGGAATATCTGCTGAGGCGATCCATGGCAACAAGTCTCAGAACAATAGACAGCGAGCACTCGCCAACTTCAAGTCGCAAGAGACTCGTGTCCTCGTCGCGACAGATATCGCCTCTCGTGGGATCGATATCGATGCTCTCGAATATATGATCAACTACGATATCCCGAATATTTCTGAGACCTATGTCCACCGTATCGGTCGGACGGGTCGAGCAGGGGCTCGCGGTGTCGCATACTCGTTCTGTGAGCATGATGACCTCCAGTTCCTCCGTGACATCGAGAAGCTGATCTCTCAGTCTATCCCCGTTATTGAGGATCATCCATTCCCGAAGACGAACTTCACACTCTCTCCTCCCAAGCAACAGGGACGAGGCGGGCAAGGGCGACCACAACAGCCGAGACGAGAGGCATCATCCGCTCCTCGAGGACCCGCTCCACAGAGACGAGATCATCACGCTCCGCAAAAGTCTGCACCGAATCGGGCACCGAGCTCTCCGAACTCATCGGCTCGACCGAGTAGTGCACCACGATCACCACAGAGACTATCAGGTAGACCCTCTCCACGACCATCGGCTCCGAGAGGAGGGAGTGGGAGATAAATAAAAAATTCCTTCCAAATTTGGAAGGAATTTTTTATACCCTCTCTACCACCACCCTCCTCTCTATCATACTCACATTTTTTATGCGGACTCTGATTCGTTCTCCTATAGTTCCGAGTATCTTGTTATCTGGAGTCGTGAGTACTCAGTTTACGGAGTCGATATTGTACCTCCCTCGTGGGAGATAGAGTGTCGTCTCGATACCGTTCTCGAGCTCGACGAAGAGGGCGAACTCTGCGAGTCCTGATATCTGTCCATCATAGATTTTGCCTACCTTATCTGCCATATATCGACAGATGTAGAGACTATTCATCGCTCGTTCGATATCCTCAGCTCATCTCTCTCGTTCGCTACAGTTGTGAGCTACTCGTTTGAGTATTGTTTTGTAGTGAGAGATTCGTTCTGGAGTGAGTAAGCCTCTGATTTTTTCTTTGATGATGCGGTGTATCTGGAGATCAGGATAGCGACGGATCGGTGAGGTAAAGTGACTATAGTACTCGAGTGCGAGACCAAAGTGGCGAAATGGCGTATTGGAGTAGGTCGCTTTTGCCATCTTCGGAAGGAGGAGACGTGAGTAGCGATAGAGCTC
>JAYSSB010000098.1:0-1449 GCA_043720755.1 Candidatus Altimarinota bacterium
AATACGCTCTCTACCAAGAATCCAATCCTCACGATCGGTATCCCAGTAGATAACAAGGGAACTATCCACATCACTCCAATTGGTCAAGTACGTCTCTACGAGCAAGATGGCACACCACTCACGAGTATCGGTCGAGAATATATCAAAAACGAGTATGGTGCTCCGATCGGGGAGATCGCTGTAGACTATATCCCGATCAACTCAGAAGGAGGTTCAGCTCTCCCAGGAATCGATCGTCTCTATGAGATCAATTGGTTCGGTTTTGCACGTGAGACTATCGGGCCAGATCGCAATGTAGTAGTGACGTACGAGACTCCTGGAGAGCACTATGCTCGCATCTCTCGAGAGAACAATACCTATCTATTCCCATGGGAAAAGCTGACACTCCAGCGTACCAAGAAACCACTCATAGCCAAAATATCTATCTCATATATCAATCCTATCAATAAGGCTACAGTAGAACGCAATCAAGATGTCTCTGTGGTAGTAGAATATGATGAAGTAGTAAGGGGATTCAATACTGGTATACTCACACCGATACTCCTCTGAATACTCCTCATATGGTGGATCTTCGTATGGCAACGTCGAAGACGTATCTATCCGGAGGTCAGCGATGATGAGATCGCTGTACTGGAACGAGTAAGAGCCTCTCTCGCAACGGGCAAGCCAATACGCAAAAGAGCCACTCCTACAGCAAAAGTCCAAAAAGAAGATGGACCAATAGTACCAGTCAGGAAGCCGAGATCTCCCTCTACGAAAAAACAAAAACCTGAGAATACATAAAAAATTCCCCTTCTAATGAAAATGAAGGGGAATTTTTTATGTGAGTTCTGATACATTCTTGATACGAGTACACTGGAGAGATGCTGGGATCTTGCCATCGTAGTTGGCTGGTATGATAGCATGAGTGAATCAGAGCTTGGCAGCTTCAGAGAGCCGTCGATCGAGGAGCATGACGTTTTTGACAACTCCAGTGAGTGACACTTCACCGAGGTAGATAGTTTTTCAGAGTGATTTTTCTTTTTTGCTACTCATGATAGCAGCGATACAAGCGAGATCAACTCATGGTTCTGTGACCTGGATACCTCGAGCAATATTGAGATAGACATCATAGTCCTCGAGCTTGACTGTCGTGAACTTGCTCATCACAGCTATGAGGAGATCGAGCTTGCCTTGAGAGAGTCCTCGAGCTGATCTCTTGGGATATCCGAACTTGGTATGAGTCGTGAGTGCCTCGATCTCGATGAGGATCGCTCGATTGCCCTCGATCGTAAAAGTCAGAGCTGCTCCTGAGAGTACCGAAGCATCTGAATCAACAAACTCCATACCAGGATTGGGGAGATCGATGAGTCCAGATGCCTCCATACGAAAGAGTCATACTCAATCAGTAGGACCAAATCGATTTTTGAGAGCCCTGAGTATCCTATAGTTCTCAGTGCGGACTCCCTC
>JAYSSB010000099.1:0-1438 GCA_043720755.1 Candidatus Altimarinota bacterium
GATTTTTTGCCCGGGTGATGGAATGGTAGACATGTACGCTTGAGGTGCGTATGCCGAAAGGTGTGGGGGTTCAAGTCCCCCCTCGGGCACCATCAGAAATCTCAAAAAACTCTCATTCGCAAGAATGAGAGTTTTTTATAAGACGACTCATATAAAATATGAAATAAAAATCTCTCTCTAGAATTTCTAGAGAGAGATTTTGATATATAACTACGCTTCGAGAGCCTCAGCTGGTATGACAACGGGCACATCACTTGGTACATAGTTAGGATCGAGTGCTTTGAGAGACAGTCCGATACGTTTTCCTACACTATCAAATGTGATGATACGAGCCTTCATCATCTCACCGGCATGGACCTTGCCCTCGATACCCTCCATCATCTCGGCAGTGATCTCAGAGAGATGGATGAGTCCTGAGACTCCACCGTCGAGCTCGAGAAATATACCGAATTGAGAAAGGCGAAGAACAGGTGCCTCGACGATATCACCAACCTGGTACTTGTCTGAGAGAACTTGCCAAGGATTGGCCTTGAGTCTCTTGATCGAGAGAGAGATCTTCTCTCCTTCGATACCGATGATCTGGATAGTGACGCGGTCACCGAGTTTCGCGTGCTTGTGTGGATTGTTCACATGACCCCAGTCGATCTCAGAGACGTGGACGAGTCCCTCGATACCCTGGAACGAGACGAAGAGTCCATACGTGAGGATACCTGAGACAACTCCTTCGACAACGTCTCCGACCTTGATCGTCTGGAGAGACTGTGCTCGTTGTTCTTCGATAGCGGCTTTTTCTGAGAATATGATCTTTTTTCCTGATGGATCGACATTGAGTACACGTACTTGGAATGGCTTTCCGACGAGTTTCCCGAGTTGTTCGAGGATCTTTTCTGGGTTGGCGTTCTCCACACGAGGATAGTGAGCTGGAGTGAGCTGAGATACTGGGATGAATCCCTTGATTCCATCGAGGTCGATGAGGAGACCTCCCTTGTTGGCTTCATTTGGGATGACTGTGATGATTTCTTTGGTGTCGAAATTGGAGTGGAGCTTTTCGATGAGTTTGGCCTGACTCGCCTTGCGGAGAGATAGGTGGATGAGACCGCTATGAGCGTCATCACCGATGATGATGGACTCGATACGGCTCCCTGGAGCGATCATAGATGTGTCCTCAGTAGAGGATGTCATATGACTTCCAGTGATGATACCTGTGAATTGACCTTCGAGGTCAACGAGGATCATCTTCTGATTGGATACGACGACAGTACCACCGACGACTTCTCCTACTTTATAGGATTGGATGGGGGTTGCGGTTGCGAGATCTTTTGCGAAATCTGACATAAGAAATAGAAAATTAAAAAATAGATGGGGCGGCTGATGGGGCTTGAACCCACGACCTTCGGATTCACAGTCCGACGCTCTAACCAACTGAGCTACAGCCGCC
>JAYSSB010000100.1:0-4064 GCA_043720755.1 Candidatus Altimarinota bacterium
AGCGGTCTCCAAAGCCTGCGTCCTAGTCAAAAACATCAGCGGAGTCCCCTCCCCTGATGTACATAGCTCCATAGTTCAGCGGTCAGAACACTAGCCTCCAAAGCTAGGAACCTTGGTTCGATTCCAAGTGGGGCTGCCATAAAAACCTCTTAAAGGTCATGTACAAAAACTTGTATATGACCTTTAACATTTTGTACAGCCTGATGGTGGGGACAACACTACGATATATGTATTCATCTGCATAGATTCGCCTGCCAATTTCAACTGATGATGCTCACTAGTGTATATGTGAGTGGCTGTATCTCTATGTTTCAATTCAAGAAAAAACCCTAAAAGTCAAATACAAAAAAATCCCCCGAACCACTCGGGGAATCCAATACATTTCTCAATAACCGATATCAAGTATATCGGAAAATCGTTCCCTGACAAGAAAGAGCTATATACAGTCTCTTTTTTTATTTTCTCATATAAATACAAATATGCTCCTCATACTCAAAATCATCCTCATTGTATTTCTCGCTCTTCCTATAATGGTCCAAGCCTGATACAACGGATACATCGCCGCACACTGTGCAAGCTACCACATACAAGGAAAGACCTACAACAAAACGATCACTATGATCTGTAGTCCCCAGTGGCAGAAACTCACAGAAGAAGCAAAACTCTCATTTCCTAAAAATTTCTAGTATATGGAAGTATATCTCGTCCCGGTGATGCTATCTCTAGTATTCACCTCAATCCCCTACATCAAGGGGATTTTATTTTGTCCGAAACATCGAACAAACCTTTTTACATCTCAATAATCCAACCACACTATGCAACTCCGCAAAGCCGAACGCAAAAAAGCAAAACTCCGCATCTGATTCTCTGGACCATCTGGATCTGGGAAAACTTTCTCAGCTCTCAATATGGGATATGGGATGACTGGTGACTGGACCAAAATCGCACTCATCGACTCCGAGAACGGATCATGAGAACTCTACTCCAACCTTGGGGAATACAATGTCCTCACGATCGAAGCTCCATACACTCCTGAAAAATATATCGAAGCGATCAAGACTTGCGAAAATGCAGGAATGGAAGCTATCATCATCGACTCCACTTCTCATGAATGGGATGGAGAGGGTGGATGTCTCCAACTTAATGAGAAGCTCGCATCTGCGAAATTCAAGGGGAACACTTGGGCCGCTTGGTCCGAGACAACTCCTCGTCATCAGAAATTCATCGAGGCGATAGTCACCTCGAAGTGTCACATCCTCACGACTGCAAGATCCAAGACTGACACGATCCAGACAGAAGATAAGAAGATCAAAAAAGTCGGTACCAAGGAGATCCAGCGTGAGGGATTCGAATACGAACTCACTGCGAACTTCAATATCGACCGAGATCATCACCTTGCTATCGCAAGCAAGGATCGTACTGGACTATTCATCGACCGAGATCCATTTCTCATCACTGCCGATATCGGAAAAGAGATCATGACATGGAATCTCTCAGGTATAGATGGAGAAGCTCTCGAAGCCGAGCGGAAAGCTCAAGAGGAAGCTGATCGCATCGCCCTCGAAGAGAAAGAGAAGAATGATAGAGAAAATCTCTACAACTCCCTCATCGCAGAGATGCAGTCAGTGAAATTCATCGACGACCTCGCAGCCCTCTGGAATACTCAGGTCCAACCGAACAAGGTCCTCCTCGGGGAATCCTATATCAAGGATCTCACTGAGCGAAAGGATGCGATCAAAATCGAACTCACGAAATCTCCAGCAAAGGCGGAAGTCAAAACCCCTCCAGTAGTCGAGAAAAAAGAAGAGCCAAAATCTCCAGTCGCTCCAGCGAAGACAGCAGAAGCACCAAAGGTCGCACCTGTCACTCCTCCAGCACCTGCAGTCACGGCAACTACTATGACTGAGACTCCTCCTCCAGCTGAGGTATCTATGATATCTCTCTATCGCGAGAAAATCCGAGCAACTACTACTATAGAGGAACTCGAACTTGTGAAGCAAGAGATCGATGCAGCTCACACATTCGGAGACTTCACTGAGACGGACTATGGAGTGATCAATTCCAATGTCGGAATCTGGGAAACTCGCCTCAATTCCGCAAAAACTTCTACTCCTAATCCAACCACTACCGATGAATAATCATGTCTTTTTTCTCGATACCGAGACTACTTCACAGGACCAGACGCGAGCTCGTGTGGTCCAGATGGCGATCGTCGCTCCGAGCCTCTCGGATGACTGACTCTCTATCCGTGCACCACACTATGAGTGCGAATGGGATATCCTCCCTCCTATCGATATAGATATCGGAGCTATGGCCACACACCACCTCACACCGAAGAAGCTTGCGAACGCTCCAAAGTTCACGGATTCGGAGTGATACGAGGTCCTCATGCGTAGAATCAAAGATAATCATATCCTCGTGGCTCACAACGCCCCATATGATGTGTCGGTCCTAGAAAATGAGTGAGTGACCATCCCACGGTATATCGACACACTACGCGTCGCAAAACACCTCCTCGAGGATCCATCTATTGAGTCGTTCTCTCTCCAGTATCTCAGGTATTTCTATACCCTCGATGATGCCCATGAGGGAGAACTCTCTGGATGATTCGCTCACTCAGCTCTCTACGATACTATCGTCCTCAAGTGGTTCTATCAGTTCCTCCTGGAGGAGATACAGCATACGAAGCCTACTATCGATCCAGTCGAGCATATGCTCATCCTCACACATTCTCCGATCCTGATCCGTACCTTCCGATTCGGAAAGTATAACGGTCGCACGATCGAGGATATTTCCGTAGAGAATAGAGGGTATCTCGAATGGCTTCTCAATTCTGAGATGTCAAAACCAGAACACGAACGAAATGCTGATATGATCTATACTCTTAACCACTGGCTCACCAGATAATCCATGGCAAAGCGTAAATACTCCTCAAAGGAGATCATCATACCACCGATCCCGATAGGAAGCACTTGAGATACTCTCGCAGGATGTGCCAATCGGGACCTCATAGGGATTCCACTATGAAGTGGTATATGAGTTCCAAAATAGTTCACTACTTCCTCATCTTATACCATTATGACGCTCAAGTCTACCATGCCAAAAAAGGCAAAAAAACCACTCACGAAAAATGTCTCTCCGCAAATGAAATCCCAAGCGGAACTCGCGGCGGAGATCGGAAAACTCTGAGTCATCAATGAGTGACTGAAACAAGATCTCGCACGATCTGAGCATGTCAGAACATGACAGTCACAGATCATCCAGAACGAGCGAAAGTGGAAAGAGTCATACCAGGAGGAAAATGGAAAACTCCATCTCGAACTCCTCGGGAAACGAATCGGGTCACTCCTCCTCTGAGTATGAATCTGACTCCTCCTTGCTGCTCTCATCGTATACCTGTAATAGTTCCAGCTTTAACCTCGCCATCGGTCCTCTATGGTGTCAAAAAGAGGGCTTTTTTATATCCACAATAATACATACCCATATGTCACTTTCAATAAAAATGACCGAAATATTTCAGGACTGCCGAGCTCTTAAAATATCGAGACCATGAAGCGTCATGGCAGATCTCCAGACTCTCGGATTCAACATCATCAACGATTTATAACAACCATTTATCATGTCACAGAAAGAGAACCCATATCGAGTACTTTATAACTTGCTCGAAAATCCGATCTTCCGAGAAAGGCTCGCACAAGCCTATGAGACTCTCACGGATTCTCCGACCAATCTCGGGTATAGAATACGCCACTTTCAGAAGATCTGCGACAACCGAAACACCCCACAGACTCCAGTCATGAAGAAAATATGCGAAGCATATCGGATGCTGACAACGAGACTCCAAGGGTATCCAGACACTCGAGATATCACCACTATCGAAAGCGAGCTACTCTCAATCTATAATCCTATTTCACAATAACTCTCTCTATTTTCTACCTAAAAAATAGTCAATAAACCCTCCATCATAGAGACAATTATAACTTTTGCAAAATCAAAAACAAAGACAAAAGAGAGACAACCACCATCCTATCTAATAACCTACTTTTTTATGGCCCGACCACAAA
>JAYSSB010000101.1:0-1431 GCA_043720755.1 Candidatus Altimarinota bacterium
AGTATTTGACTGGCTCACTAGGGTACTATTGATTGTCTGTATATCGATGTCCTCGATAGCGAATAGTGTGATGAGGATCATAGAGATCCCAAGTCCGAATACAGTCCATTTCCAGATCTTTTTGCGAAATATCCCTGGATCGAGGATACCTCGGATGAGTCCGATAGTAGGGAATACAAAGAGCCCATACATGATCCATGTCGGGAGTCCGAACTCAGTACGAGTCACAGACCATCCGAGGAGGATCGTCGCAAGAACTATGAGAGCGAATACTACACGAGTGATACGGATAGTCTTATCAGTTGGCTTCTGAGCGAGTCTAGAGATGAGTTTCATCATGATGATACAGAGTTATGAGATTTTCGTCATCCTGGGTGAATGAAGGATCCATTACTGGATGATTCGTACCTCAACATGACGAAAAATAGGGAATGCAAGATTTGATCTACTGGCGGAGAGAGGGAGATTCGAACTCCCGATACCTTGCGGTATGCACCCTTTCCAAGGGTGTGCACTAGGCCACTATGCGACCTCTCCAAAATAACCTGCAAACTCTATAGAAAACAGTTAAAAAAGCAAGGAAAAATAGGTGCAATGGGAGAACATAGAAAATCCCATCCTAGGGGATGAGATTTAATTTTTCACTGGAGCGAGCAATGGGACTCGAACCCACAACGGCCGCCATGGCAAGGCGGTACTCTAGCCAATTGAGCTATGCTCGCATACGAGAACTACTATATATATTTTCTATAAAAAGCAAGGAAGAATTAACCTATAAAATTTGGATCAAGAGAGAGGATATGTGCAGTTGAATTTTTATGATCCAATATCCTCAATACTGCTTTTGGATTCTCTGGTAAATTTTTTATAGTATACTCCTTTGTATGATATATTCATTTATTCTCTCCGAGTCACTCATAGAGTTGACGAGATTTGTGAGGAGAAAGAGGATAAAAAGATACAGCAGGATTCGTTCATATTTTATGAATTGTATTGAGCAAATATCCTATAACAGGAATCGGAAAAATATATATCAATTCAGGAATTCTATTTCAAGAAATCACTTGATAATATACCATAGTGAGATATGTAGCATCGCTACCGAATTCATCGATATATTTTTGGATCTATCCAGGCCTGATAACCCCTCGATTATGTGGTTGAGAGGTTTTGACTTCTATTCATATCAGATTAGGGCTATTTTTATTTGGAAATACTAGATCAAATGGACGTCCTGAGTGAATAGATCATGGTATCAACGTCTGGACTATCCTTTCTCCGAAAGAACCTATTGCCTCTGTCACCATCATTGATGGCTGTATCTTTCCGTGATATTTATTTCCAGACATTGGGATACAAAAACCCCGTGACTTTAGTCCGATTGTAACTATACTGTCAAGTATTGCAAGTAAAATCACTTCCAAAACAACA
>JAYSSB010000102.1:0-1422 GCA_043720755.1 Candidatus Altimarinota bacterium
CTGCTACTACTACCGTCACTCCTGCCGATACGAGTATAGCGATCATCACTCCTGAGAACGGTACCAAGATCGCCAATGATATGGTAATGGTCAGTGGCAAGAGTCGCAAAAATAGCAAGATCATAATCAAACTCAATGGACAGGAGGCAGGTACTGTCACAACCGATGAAGGTGGTATATTTACCAAAAACCTTACCGCTCTCACTCAAGAGAACAATATCATCACAGCGAGTCTCATCGATGGAGCCAACACTGTACTAGCGAGCTCTCCTGAGATCCAATTTAGTCGAGTTCTCACCTCAGCGAGTACTTATGGTGTCACGATCAGTCCATCCGCTACAGTAGAGGCGAGTTCGCCGATCGATATCATCATCGATGCTACTCCAGGTCTAGCAGAGATCTCGATATCACTCGATGGAGCTGTCATGATCGCCCGAGAGTGACAAGCTGGTAAATACGCGATCCAGACTATTGCCCCACTCAAAGCAGGAGTATATGATCTCCCTATCACACAAAAGGATACTCTCGGACAAGTCAAAAATGTTGACTCTCCAACCAAACTCACTGTCACAGAAAAACTCTTAGCTCCGGTCGCTGTCGCAACATTCAAAAATGTCAAAACAACAACTACTGGGTCTCGTATTGTGTTTGATTTTGCAGTAGAGAATGCTCCATCTGAGCTCTCTAGTTTCAAGATTGCATACGGGAAAAACGCTGATAGCCTCTCACAAGAGGTTACGACACTCGAGATGGGCAAGATAGCATCCAAGACAACAACGGGATCATATACTTGGTATATCGACAAGATCCCAGCTGATACCTACACATTCAAGATATTTGGTCGGAGCAATACTGGAGCTCTGATCGCAGGGATGATATCTGAGCCGATCGTAGCAACTATCGGGCAGTCATCTTGTACTATCGGCAATGTAGAGTGACTCACAGTACTCACAGACAAGTCCAAGAGTATCATCTCATGGTCATCTCTCACGGGTGCTGTATCATACAATCTCTACAAAGTATCAGCCGCTGGAGACTATACCCTATTCCAGAATACGACGGAGTCGAGTGCTACACTCTATCTCTCATCTGGAGCTGTGATGTATGAGAACTTCGCTGTCAAGGCACTCTGCGATACAGTAACTGAGTCAAAAGAGTATTCAAAAATGTCTCGTGTCCAGTCAGGACCTGGTATGATCGCAGTGATTATCATCATCGCTGCAGTACTCGGAGCGATCCTGATGCGAAGACGCTCTATTTAATCATTTTTGTTTGACAAGAGAGTCCTTTTTTATACAATACGTCCACTTTTACAGTACAGCCCTATTTAATCTGCCATTTTCTTTTCTATGCCTATCACTAGTTCAGCCAAAAAAGCTCTCAGAGTAAGTGAAAAAAAACGATCTCGAAATCGTCACTTCT
>JAYSSB010000103.1:0-1420 GCA_043720755.1 Candidatus Altimarinota bacterium
ACCTGAGTCTCTTGCGACTTGAAGTTGGCAAGGGCTCGTTGCCTATTGTTCTGAGACTTGTTCCCATGGATCGCCTCAGCGGATATCCCCTTTTCGATGAGGAACTTGGTCACTTTGTCAGCTCCATGCTTGGTTTCAGTGAATATGAGTACATTTTTGATCTTCGTATCCTTGAGAATATGTACCATGAGGGGATTTTTGTTCACTCGATCGACATGATAGACGTGTTGCGTGATCGTCTCAGCTGTTGTCGATACTGGTGTGATCTCTACTTTGAGGGGATTTTTGAGCATACTCTGTGCGAGAGTGGCGATCGCCGTAGCCATAGTCGCTGAGAAAAATAGAGTCTGACGCTTGACTGGGATGACTTTCAATAGTTTTTTCACGTCGTGGACAAATCCCATATCAAGCATCCGATCTGCCTCATCGAGGACAAATATCTCTATATCAGCAAGTGAAATATGTCCCTGATTCATGAGATCAAGCAGTCGTCCAGGAGTGGCGATGAGGATATCGACTCACTGTCTGAGTCTCTCTACCTGCTTGCCCTGTCAGACACCACCGAATACAACGGTCTGATGAAGTCCTGCATATCGACCATATGACTGGAAGCTCTCCTCAATCTGGATAGCGAGCTCACGAGTAGGAGTGACGATGAGTGACTTGATTTTGCGTTTACCGAGTTCCCTGCGTCATACTGAGCTTGCGAAGGATCCAGCAGATCAGGTACTTGGATTCTTCCTATCGTCAGAATGACGAGCAGTAGAGAGGAGTTGGATGATCGGTATAGCAAATGCTGCCGTTTTACCAGTTCATGTCTGAGCGAGTCACTGGAAGTCTCTTCACTGGAGGATCGATGGGATAGCTTGGGCCTGAATGGGTGTCGGAGTCGTATATCACTCGTCCGAGATGGCTCTGAGGATAGGTTCTATGATCGGGAGTTCAGAAAATAACATGGGGATAGAAGAGATGAAGAATAATGAATAATTTTTATTTGTTCAAGTACTGAAATATATTTGGGATTTGAAGATTCTAAACTGAATTCAGTATGGCAGAAACTAAAACAATCGCATCACACTCTTGGTCTCAAGTTTGATAACTCATCGCTTCACGAGTTCAAAAAATGATCGCCCTGTTGCCTCGACATCGACGAGAGCATCGTGTGCTCAGTCAAAATACTCACCAAAGAGGAATCTATGGAGTTCCGAGAGTTTGGGAGATTTCCAGGCAAATCCTCGTCCAGGGAGTTTGCAATGATCAGTCGATGTCCGCATCGTGCAGATCGACTGTACTGGAGTATACTCTCCAGATCGCCCCAATCGAGCGAGTTCATAGGAGAGGATCTCTTCGTCATAGGATATATTGTGCCCGACGACGATATCTGCAGAATTGAGCACTTTCATGATAGTATCGATCGAGT
>JAYSSB010000104.1:0-4007 GCA_043720755.1 Candidatus Altimarinota bacterium
ACTCGGGAGCCACAGCAATATAGCAAAATCCCAAACGAAGCCCTCATGAAATGATATGAAAAGATACTCTCGGAAAAACGATAAAAAGTTGCAAAAATCAAGATATCTCATACTATAAGGGTATCTTTTTTTATGAATATGTTCAAGATATATGGTGTCACAGATAGCGAAGCCAAGCACAAAAAATCTCACTCAGACCACGATAGAGATACCCATACAAATGCATCACATCATATCGATGTCGATATGCACGATGAGCGAGATCATGAGACAGATATCGGACAGATTGCGGTAGATATCCTCGATACACTCAGTTCGATCATCATCGTAGCTCCGATCGCCTGAGTAGATCCTGCTGATATCGATATCGGACTCTCTCGCAATATCCTCACTCTCTCCGGCAATCGCAAGGAGTCTCCGATCTATCTCGATGCGAGACGGATGCTGGTTGAGGAGTGTTTTTATGGAGCGTTCTCTCGGTCGATCATCCTCCCTGAGAATCTCGGATTCGATGAGATCAGAGCAACCGTCGAGTACAACGTGATCATGATTACTATTCCCAAGCTGACACTCATATCCAAGTCGATCAAAGTAGATAAATAATACCATATATCCACTCTCCGTTCTACGTTCTAAAATCTGTTTCCATGTTCCCTTTTAAGAAAAAAAATCCAGAAAAACCTGAAATCAATCCCATAGAAAATGCTGCTAAAAAAAGCATCAAAACTATGGATACGGTTGTAACTGGTATGATCCTCGGTGGCATCATCGCGTCACTCTATGGTGTCAAAAAACTCCGAGAAAAAGACAAAAAAATTGAATGAGAAGATCATCACCAATAATATATCTATGTATCGTATCATTCTAGTTCTCATCATGATGACTCTGATACTCTTCACTGTAGAAACAGTCAGTGCAGCGGGGTGCGATGAGATACGGGCAGATCTCCCCGAGTCAAGTGAGATGAGATCATCAGTCGATCAGTGCATCCTCGCTCGTCAATCTGGCAATCCGAGTAGTATAGTTGATTTTGTTTGTCCTCAGGGAGATTTTTTTGCGAGCAATCAGCAACCGATCACACCCGAGACAGTCGCATATGTCGTAGCGGTACAAGTATCGTTCAACCAGGTAGATCGAGATATCCAGAAATATATGAAAACCCTCCAAAAAACTCGAGAAGCTGATATCAATAAGTGGCTCGAAAAGATAAATAGTTGTACCGAGAAAATCACGGGGATCTATACGCAGATCTGCAGATTTGGTAGTCTAGAGAGTCGTCTCAACGAAGACAAAACCAAACCCTATATTACTACAACCAATACCTATCCTCAGACGATCTGTAGCGATCTCGCCAGCAAGAAAATAGCAGGATGGAAATATCTCCAAAAGATAATGATGGCAGATGGGATCTCCAAAAATCAAAAAAATAGTACCGATGTCTGGATCAATGGAGTAAAATGAAAATACTCAACCGTCCTCGGAAGCTGGCATAGTTACCAGAAGATCCTCGCTCGAGCAGTTGCCAAAATGACGTGATATACTAAAGAGTCGAACTAATGCAAAAAATCAAAGCCAAGAAAGCACTGGGACAGAATTTCCTCATAAATGAGGAAGCACTCATGGATATAGCAGGAGCTATGGATATATGAAATAAGCATATTATCGAGGTGGGTCCTGGGTATGGAGCCCTAACAGATTATCTGATTACAAAAAATCCAGAATCTCTCGATCTCATAGAACTCGACCCTGATATGATCTCTCTCTTGAAGGCTAAGTATACTCCAGACACGGTCACAATATACCATACCGATATCCTCAAGTATACCCCTCTGTATGAGCAATATTCTGTTATTGCGAATATTCCATATTATATTACGAGTCCGATCTTATTTTATTTTCTCTATGAACTCGAGCGAGTTCCCGAGGAGATGGTTATCATGATGCAGGAAGAAGTCTGAGAAAAAATCCTCAAAGGCAGAGCTCGCAAACCGCATCATTCGTTCCTCTCACTCTGTATGGAACAATCTTGCGAAGATATAGAGAGAATCAGGTATGTCAGTCGGACGAGTTTTGATCCTGCACCTCGTGTGGACTCTGTTGTTCTGCGGTTTGAGGTCAAAAAGAATCGTAATCACTCACAAGAACAAGACCTCATATGCCTTTGGAAGATTGCATTTGCTCATCCGAGAAAAACTCTCCTCTCCAATATAGCGTGAAGTCTCTACAGTGTCAATCAATTCAGAGAAAATATAGTCAAACTCGGCTACGATGAACGAGTACGGTCAGAGGCGATCAGACGAGAGGATTGGGTTTCTTTTTTATAAAAATATGCCAAAACAAAAATACTATGCCGTCTGGCAAGGACGAACTCCAGGGATATTCGCGAATTGGGAAGAGTGTAGGCGGTCAGTGGAGTGATATGTGGGTGCTCAGTACAAGTCATTCGCAAGTCATGAAGAGTGCAAGGTAGCACTCAGGCGACCATCCGCTGAATATATCGGTACTACCGCAAAGCCAGGAGCACCGACGGCGAGTGAGAGGCAAAAATACGGAACTCCGAATATAGAGAGTATCTCCGTCGATGGAGCATGCAATACTGTCAATGGATGGTGTGAGTACCAGTGAGTCATGACATCGAGTCCTGAGACTCGGATATTCGCAGGATGACCCTATGCAGATGGGACGAACAATATCGTCGAGTTCCTCGGGCTCGTACACGCTCTCAGGTATTGCCAGGAACATGAGCTCTCACTCCCGATCTATACCGATAGTATCACCGCGATCTCATGGGTAAAGGCCAAAAATGCGAGAACTAAGCAACCGAGAACAGCTGCAAATATGGAGCTCTTCGTCCTCGTCGATCGAGCTGTCCTCTGGCTACGGTCGAGTGAATACAAAAACCCCATACTCAAGTGGGAGACAAAAGTATGGGGCGAGATCCCTGCAGATTTCGGGAGGAAGTAGGGCTATATCTTTCTGATTTTTGCGATGAAGAATCCCTCTGTCTCATCACTCGGGAGGATACGTACAGCCTTTGCAAGTATCTCTGGATAGTGAGTATTTTTACCGAATGATGAGAGTCCATGAGTCCACCATGAGCGGTCTGAGAGTCCGAGATCGATATCCTCGAGAGTCGCATCGTCATGAGCGAGGAGGAATTCTGCGATCACTCATTCGTTCTCTTCTGGAGCGAGGGTACACGTCGAATAGATGAGTGTACCTCATTGTTTGAGATGAGCAAAAGAGACTTCGAGAAGCTCGGACTGGAGCTCTGATTTGTTCACGATATTGGGCAGTGACCAGAATCCATAGGTCTTCTCATTGTCGAGTGCGATACGTCCCTCTGCAGAACATGGAGCATCAAGGAGAATATGATCGAACATACGATCTCCAGTATCATCGATGACTGTGATGGCTCATCCAGTATCTCCGAGATAGTGTCTCGCATCCATCTTGACTCATTCGATGATAGTCGCTCATTGGAGCTTACAATTATGGAGGAGTTTATCGTAGCGGATCTGATTTTGTTCGATGGCATGGATACTTCCCTGATTGCCCATCATCATAGCAAGTTGTGTCGTCTTGGATCCTGGTGCTGCACAGACGTCAAGGATCGACTCTCCTGCCTCAGGATCGAGCACGAGTGCTGGGAGTTGTGATGAGATCGACTGTAGATAGATCAGACCATCATAGAACGCTCGAGTCCCCTTGATCGCATATTCGTATTCACGATCGAACATATAGGATCCATCGATACCAGCAAATGGCTCGAGGATGATTCATTTTGTTCTACACTCTTCGAGGACATCATCTCCATTGGATTTGAGAGTATTGATACGGAGTGATCATTTGCGATTTTTTGCAAAAACAGAGAGAGTATTGTCATACTCAGATCCGAGGATAGTACGCAGTCGAGATGTCAGAAGTGAAGGAAGCATAATAAAAAATGAGAGATGCATACTATATAGCAAAACTGCGAAAAAGCAAAAAAATATCCTGATCTTTAG
>JAYSSB010000105.1:0-11645 GCA_043720755.1 Candidatus Altimarinota bacterium
TCTTGATGGAGTGACTCGAGCACCTCTACTTGATCATGGTCTCAGAGCTCATCAAAACGTACGAATAGGATGGATTTTTCCATACCAGAGAATGCACAAGAGAGACCAAGATAGTATTTGAGAAGTTGTTTCTTTTCAGTGAAAGTCATAGTAATACTTATTAACTATGATAACTATATCAGTTGTTATATTTTTTTGCAAATATCCCATATATATCCCTACTTATGTTCCATACGATATATCCCATCTGTCACAGCAAGTCGTCCCTCGAGTATATCTACACACCGCAGTGCCATGATACGAGATGGCTCATCCTGGTCCATCTGAGATTCCCAGATCTTGCCAGCAGTGAGATACTTGCCAGATCGATAGAGCTCGAGTGCTCATGCATATGCATCATATATCGTCCGATCTATAGTACTATTAGATAGAGCGATGAGTTCGTATATGCGGACTCACTCTGTTTTTCACTTTACGGCAATAGTATCGAGCTCTCGAGTGATGAACTCATCTGCGATGAGTGAATGAGTCCCCTCAGAGATGATGATAGGGATACCATACTCCTTACCAGTTGCCTCGAGACGTGACGCGAGATTGACTGTATCTCCGAGGACGGTATAGTTGAAGTGATCACGAGACCCGATATTGCCCACGAGTACTCGACCAGTCGCGATCCCCACACGAAAATCTACAGCGAGCATCCCACGAGCCTCTATCTCACGGTTGAACTCGGGGAGTGCCTCACGCATGGCGAGAGCTGTCCGACATGACCGTATCGCATGATCCCCCTGAGCTACTGGAGCACCAAAAAATCCCATCACAGCATCTCCAATATATTTGTCTAGTGTCCCACCATGTGCCTTGAGTATATCTGTCATACGAGAGAGATACGAGCTCATGAGATAAAACAGATCCGTCGGAGAGAGAGACTCTGATATCGTCGTGAATCCAGCAATATCTGAGAAAAATACACTCACTTCTTTTTCCTCGCCACCGAGTGCGAGCTCGACCTCTTCCATATCTATCATCTTGACCATCTTGGGGTCGATATAGTGACCGAACGCATTTTCTATATGACGCTTGGCCCTATCTACAATAAAAAACCGATACACAAATGTCACTGGAAATGTGATGATACCAAGGGCAAGTGTAAGAGGGAATACATCTATCAGTATACGCTCGATATCATAGAGGTAGCGAGATACTCCTATGAGAGCGATGAGAGATACTATTGCAAAAATAGGCGATAGATACGTCGGGATCAGGAGATAGAGGATGATACTGATTATCGTCATGAGTACTATCGTGATCCAGAGATACTCATCAGAGAGACGAGTGAGCATCTGTTTCTGCAGGAGCCCATCGAGCATATGAGCATGGAGCTCGACACCTGCCATCTGTGTTCCTGTCACAGGAGAGACGATACTATCATGGATGAGAGTCCCGACCTCTCCGACAAATATATATTTCCCTGAAAAAGTTTTCTCGAGTACTGTAGACTCCATATCGATAACATCACTCATCGAGTGCTGAGGATATGATCCTGGTGGTCCAAAAAATGTATTGAGAATACTGATCTGTCTCAGAGCCTCATCTCTCGTCAACCGCTCATCGACGATATGAGCCAGTCCGATCGGGAGTGAGTATATCTCAGTCGAGAGTCCGAGTGCATATTTCCAGCTCCCTCCCGGGGTCTCTATACCACGAGACGACTCTCGACTACCTATATCTATCCTGACACTTCTCATATACGCTGCCTCTCATCACTGAGATGATCTATTGGCTGACTGTACTATCCCATCATCCCTATCGTAGAGTCGTCCTACATCGATCGATCCCCATGGGATGGCTGTATAGGTATTGCGAGGAGACCCGCCACAGGTGATCCCACCACTCCCATCTGTGGTACAGTTCCCACTTCCAGATTGACCATATATCGATGTACCGATGATGATATTTTTGTACTTGGCGAGTGTCGTTGCGAACACTTTTTCTTCGGTATCAGGATTCTGGAATACGATATCAAAAGCTATCCCACGTACTCCTGCGATCTCGAGTTTCTCGATCAGTTCACCGTATCGAGACTTGGGGATCGTGAGCATCCGCTGATCTCCACTTGACTGGAACGTGTTGATCGTCTTGTCATCGATGGCGACTATCGCTATATCCGTCGATGGATGGAGTGTATGCGTGTATATCATATCTTGCCAGACTCCACCAGTGGTTCTATAGACAAAGAATCAATTCAGAGAATTCGAGAACTCTGCAGAGAAAATCATAATACTCCCGAATATGAGAGTGAGAGAGATGAGCCCGATAGCGAGAATATGTTTGAGATTTCGGAGTTTCTTCATATACTCATCCTATCACTAACTCCTCCAATATGCAAAAATCTACACTCTTTGTCCTCATTCGTGAAGAATTCACTCGGGCTTTTGTATTCGGATGTGTATTTGTCGTGACGATATCAGTCGGATTCACGGGAATCGCCTATGCGGCCAATGGAGGAGTATTCGGCAATCTCCTCAATCAGATCCTCGCATCAGGGAATTGGGAGTCTCCAGGAGATGGTACTGTCAAAAATGCGACAAAACTCGGATGAAAACTCCCAGCAGAATTTGCTCAAGTATCATGAATATTTTCATGTCCAGCCAATCAGTGTATCTACAAGATTGGGAATGGATGAGCTCCAGAGTGTCGGTAAAAAACCTAATATCGAAAAAGAGCCATTAGGCTCTTTTTTATTGGTATATTTGAATTATACTATTTTGGATTGTCTGATTTTCCATGGAGCTACGACCTCTGACTTGACATCGTTGATTGCTGTGAATGCTTGATTCGAGAGAGACCACATAGCTGTATTAAAGTCTTCTTGATTTCATTTAAAATTGGTAAGTTCCTCACTGAGATGATCTACTTTTTTTTCAAGTCAGTCGAACCGAGTTTCAAGTCAGTCGAACCGAGTTTCAAGTCATTGTACTGATTTAAGAACCTCTTGGAGGAGTTGAGTATCTGTCATAAAATAATAAAAAATTATAAAACTATACACAGTATACACATATCTGATCAAAACTCAAAAGAAAAGATGGAAAACCGCTTGCAGGAATATGGGAAATGTCTAAAATGAAATAAGCTCATAATACATCTCTCGATATGAAAAAATTCTCTCTCCTCCCCCTCATGCTCGTCACTGCTATCGGTGCCGTATGGGCATCGACCCTCATCTTCCCCAATACGACAGAGTTCCCATCGAGTCCACGTACTCCGGGGACTATAGGATGAGCCCTCTATGATCTGTTCGCCCCAGATGGTACAGCTCGAGATAGTGAGAGGCTCGCTGGCAAATACGCTAGTGGATATCTCCAGAACAGAGACTGTACGAGCGAGCCGATCAACCGAGTATGGGTCGGGATCGATGCAGATGGTCAGGCTCGATGTGGGAGCAAGACGGTGCAACTCGCTGTGATCGGTAGATTTACCACTATCGTAGGAACAGTACGAGTGATCAAAAACTGAAATCCCACAGCGACTCTCGCTGTTATCTGAGAAGATCTAACTGAGTGAGATATCCTCGAGACAGCATCAGACGGTACTGGTACTATCAGATTTGTGTCTGATGAGTCTATCCTCCGTCTCGATACGAGTACACGAGTAGAGCTCTCTATAGGTCAACTCTCTGGGCAATCAGTCGCTCAGGCGATACTGACTGATGGGAGACTCTGGGGACGTATCCTCTCATCTACAGGGGTCAATCTCGGTGGATGAGGACTCGTCGCATGAGTACGAGGGACGAGCGTGAGTATCGAACGACCAGGTACTACATGACTCTATGTGATCTCTGTCATAGACTCTATCAGACCACTCGAGGCAGCTACACTCTCAGCAGTTGCAGGGGGCAATACTCCTGCGAATATACCAACATCACTCATAGCGGGATCACAGGTATCTGTCTCTGCGAGTCCAACTGGTAGCACGACGAATCAACTATACATATCTCCATCATCTCCGAGTACGACCAAGGCAACTCTCCTCACGAGCTCTGCATGGATCAGAGACAATACGAGAGCTGATCTCATATATCTCGATGGACTTGCAACACCTCGATCTATATCTGAGGTGGCCGTGACAGATCCTACTACTCTCGCTGATCAGACGGCTCTCTGTGGTATAGACAAAAAATGGAATACAGAAACCAATACCTGTGATATCCTCAATTCAGTACTTGCATATGCAGATAAAAATACATTCTTATACCAATGAGAGACAAAACCAGCATGGTGATTAAGAAAATCTGACCTGTCTAATTATGAACCAGCAGATGGTAATATGCCATCAGATGGACTGATAGATCAACAGTGAGAATATTTAAGTTATTATTATCCTGGAATATTTGTAGCACCTCTCCAAAATAAGACTATCACGATAGAATTGGCTGGGGCTCTGCCAATAGATAATATAAAGCGATATATCTTGGATCTTGGAGATACTGAAAAATATTACATAAAATCTGGAGCTCTCTATGCAATTATACCAACTAAATGATGGTATGATAAAAATATTTGAACCATATCTTCAAGTATGTCTATCCAAATTCAGACAACCCCAACTCAAATGATAATAGGAAATCTATTTAACCAAGCAGTAACAAATCATTTAAAACTACCAATCTGAACAGCTATTCAAAAAATTACCATCAAATAAAAAAAGTCTCACAGTTATTGTGAGACTTTTTTAGAATTTTGCTGTACTACTTTTTTATCCGTCATTTCTCACAGAAAGTACGAATGTTTTATTTATAAACCTTATACCTCAGGTTGGCTGAGCAGTAATTGTTACTGTAAAATCTTCTGAAGCAACTCAATTTACATCATAGATCCCACTTATAACACCTGTACTACTATTGATAGAGAGTCCTGTAGGAAGTCCACTTGCTAAATATACAATAGTGCGACCAAGAGTATCAGTAACACCACCTGTACTGATTGGATTTATTAGTCCACCAGCCTCATCACTGACTGTCATATCTGTGAGTGCTGCGAATGCACCACCTGCTACAGGAGCTGGATCCACGATAACTGCTATATCAGTCTTGATACTCAGAGCAACTGACCTCCTTGGCTCTACTATCCCAGTAGCTTCGTTGATATCATCTACTACTGTGACAGCATGATAGAGAGTATCAGGTGTGAGTCCTGAGAAGTCCCCACTTGCCTGAGTTGCTACGAGTTGAGTGAGTCCTGCATTGCTATAGAGCTCGACTCTAGGGTTGTTCACTCCAGTTCCTACTCATGGAGCTGTATTGATCGATATAGATGTCTTGCTCTCAAGGGTTGGAGCAGATATAGATCCAATACTATTGACGCTGTTGACTATGTTTTGCGTAGTACTGTTACCGACGGCGTCTGTAGCGATATAACTGAGAGTCTCAGTCGCTGTGATGCCAGTAGTTCCACTGAGAGTACGAGTAGTAGGATCAAATGTATAGAGAGATCCACTCTGTGGGACAACTGTCCCATCAGCTCGATTGACACTATAGGTCACACTCCCTACATCTGTTGCTGTTGGGAGGACTTGTGTCCATGTGACTCCTGCAGTTGTCGAGAGGGGAGTGATCGACGGGAGAGTTGGAGCTTTGCTGTCGAGATCTTTGAGATTGGCGAGTACGGATACTTTTTTACCACTTGCATCCGAGAGATCGAGAGTACAACTATCAGTCGGAGCCTCAGTAGATGGGCGTGGAGTGATCGTGAGGATATTGTTCGCTTGATCCCAGACACAGTCAGCATAGGTACCACTACGAGAGACGGATACGTTTGATACAGAGAGATTGGCAACACTTGCTCGAGAGACTATCCCCGACATCGTATCAGATACTCATCTGCCTATAGTGATCGCAAAATCCTGAGCAGAAGGAGATGGCGGTATTACGATAACAGGAGGTACTACAGGGGGATTGATAGGTTCTACTGGTCCAGTTCCATGTACGCTATCATCACCTCATCCACCACAAGCGGCGAGAGATCCGGCTAGTACTATGGTAGCAAATGAGCTCGATATATTTTTCATATTTTTATGAATTATAAAATTTTTAACTGAATATATTTTACTCATATTTCTATATTGTCAATACAAAAAAGTGAGAATATAAAAATCCCCCATTTCTAGAGGATTTTTATATGAGATTTTTTATCTTTTCTTTCCAAATACACACATTTCATCTCAGATATTCCTGGTTTCATGGGAGAATACTATGACTCCATCGTATGGTGCATATATTGCCTCTATTCAATCATGAGCTATGAGTTCTCATTGTCTCACTCATTCGAAATCAAGCCATTTTTTATAACGACTGTAGTATATTATATATCAAATAAATTTAAAAATACACCACGGGAAACTACCATCCTATTTTTTGCTTGATTGTATACGAGAGATCATGGACTATCAATAACACTGTCTGTTACCTCCGTTCATCTATGTGCTGGTAGACAGTGCATAAAATGAGCATGATTGTTAGTTAAGCTCATGAGGTCATCATTGATCTGATATCAGGCAAATTGCTTCATTTTAGTATCATATAAAGATTCTTCTCACATTGATACAAAAGTATCTGTATAGATACAGTCAGCATTTATTGCAGCTATTTTTGGATTATAAGTAAATAGTATTGTTGTATTATTATTTTTTGCCAGTAAATCTAGGTATGCTTGCGTTGATTCACTAAAAGTGCATCATATAGGACTTGCTATACGTACATCATGTCAAAATTTTAGGAGTATTTCCGCAAGAGAAAAAGCCACATTATTCGAATCTCCTATGAATGCTACTGAAACTTTTGAAGTTCCATATACTTCTTGAATAGTATAGAGATCAGCGAGTGCCTGCATAGGATGATGTTTATCACATAGAGCATTGACTACCTTGAGATCCGAATAACCGTCTATATCTAGTAGAGTTTGATGAGAAAAAACTCTGGCAAAGAGTGCATCGCACCATTGGTTTATATTTTTTACGGTATCCTTGAGCGACTCTCTTCATGCGTTTAGCTTGGTCTCATCCTCTGTAGAGAATACCTTTCCTCCGTAGAATATCTGTGGTTCTATATGGATCACATGTCCACCTAGTTGGCTGATAGCAACTTCGGTAGCGAGCTTGGTCCTGAGAGATGGTTTCTCAAAAGCAAATACAATATTTTTTCACTGAAGCTGATTAGTAGGGTGGTAGTACTTGCTCGAGAGTTGGAAAATATGTTCTATAGTTTCCCTAGATAGATCAGTTATATTAAGAAGATTTTTCATAGACTAGGTAGATTACGTAAAAAATAAAAAACAGTCCGTTGGGACTGTTTTATGAGGTCATACTCATTATGACGCCAGAAAAAATCCCATAGAGAGTATTGCCTGGCGACGACGAGTGATGATAGTGTAGATACAATTCATATATATTTTCAATATAATCAAAACTATGTAAAAAGCAAAATTTCTTTGCTACATTTCTGTTGGCATCTTCATGCCGAGCAGATTCCATGCTTCTTCCAGTCGCACTACAAATGTTTTTATGAGATGAGTTCGTATTATCTTCAAGTCGATATTCTCCTCATGAATAATACTCGGAGTATGTGCATAAAAAGAATTAAATATTCCAGCAAGTTCATATGCATATGAGGTAAGTGTATGAGGCTTATGTTTGATTAGTACTTCCGTAATAGCATCATCACATCATATGAGGCATTGTATGAGTTTTTTGTCATATTCACTCAAGATATAATCAATACCTGCTCATGATGGATTCATTTTTAAAGAATCATCCATTGTTGCCAGTAATTTTTTCCCCCTGACAAAAGCATATTGAATATATGGTCCACTGTTTCCCTCAAAACTCAGTGCCTTATTCCAATCAAAGACTATATTTTTTTCTCTATCTTGCATGAGATAGCTATACTTGATAGCTCAGATCGCAATTTCTCGAATATTGTTCTCTGTGAGAGATTTATCTCATATTCTTCCTTTTTCTTCGAGGATAGTCCTCGTTCTGACAAAAGCCTCCTCTATAAGGTCATCGAGCCGAATAATATTTCATTTTCGTGTACTCATAGCTCACTCGGGCAGAGATATGAATCAGTTGGGAGCATGGATGAGTTGGATATTACCACTTACCCATCACGCTCTTCTCGCTACTGCAAAAACTTGTTGAAAATGAAGTTGCTGACGCATATCTGTACAGTATATTACTTTTTTTGGATCCCATCCATTGGTAACTCTATACTTGATACTCGCAAGATCGCTCGCAAAATATCCATGAGTACCATCTTTTTTTTGGATGATATTAGATGGTAGCTTGCTATTCTCTGGGAATTGTATCGATACACTTCCATCTATATTTTTATCAGCAATTCATAATTCTATGAGTTCCTGAGTCACATCTTTCATAGTGAAGGATAGGTCTGGGTATTCTCAGAATTTTGGTAATGAGAGTCATTCATAGAAGCTCTCTCCAATAGCCACATCTGGATGGACATGGAGCAGTTTTATAGTTTTTTGCATATTTTCTAATGATTCTTTTGTGAATCTTGACCAAAGTGCTATATTCTCAGGATCTCATTCTGAGAGTTTTTTGAACTCCTCTCGACACTCTTGATCGATCATCTCATTTTTTTCTCATGATTCGGGTTCTATTTCTGTAGATATTTTTTGGTAGAGACTCAGGAGATGATTCACAGGGTCTTTCTGGAACTCTGTTTCAGAGCCCCATTTTTTCCATCCAGCTATCAATCTCCCAAATATCCCTCCCCAGTCTCCAGTATGTACATCTCATATGACATCAAACCCCTGTTGTCTATATATATTACAAAACACCTGACCAATAGATGGGGTACATATATGTCCTATATGAAGAGGCTTACCTATATTGACACCGATGTAATCAACTATTATTCTTCCTTGTTCTTGTGGTGTTTTTTTTATATTTATAGAGTCTTCTAATAGATACAAAAAAGCCTTATCTTGCAAACAAAGGTTGATATAGATACCCACACTCTCTACAAGATAAAATGTTTCTGGAAATTTTTCAAGAGATTGCTGTATAGTACTTGCTACGTCTTGTATATTTTTGCCAGCCAATCTCCCAATAGTTCCAATATTGAAACAATAATCTCCATTATTTCACTTTGGAGGTTTGGATAGAGTAACAGTAGGTAATGAAATATTTGGATAGAGCTCCTGAATAGAGATATCAATGGTTCTAATAATAGAGTCCATATAGTTTATGAGTTTAGAGAAGTAAATATTTATGCAAATTCTTTACCAAGAATTCTGTTATGTAACCGATGATTGATAAAAACTCGATCGTCCTCTAAGAGAGATTGGGGTCATTCGATGATTGTACGTAATTGCTCTGGAATATTAGCTCATAACAATTCGACTTGTTCATAAACATGTTTTACAGATGCACGTATTACTTGTATTTCAGTTGTTACAGCTAGTAGGGATTGTTGCCTATATTTTTCTACGATTGAGTGTATTAGAACTTCTCACACGCCTTTTCCTCGGTACTCTGGGAGAACCATCAAAGACCCCCATTCATATATATTATATTCTGGACTCAATAGGGTTAATTTTACAAATCAGACTAAGTCGTTAGCAAGAGTTCTTGCTACCAATCCGCCATGATTACTAACGTTTTCTAAAAGATCCTCTGCTGATGTTGCTATCATATGGGGTTTCTTTTTGTTTTCTTCATTGATTGCATTAGCAATGATAGAACAGTCAGTTGCTGATATGTGATCATCGAGAATTACTGAGAGATTACTTTGCATAGAGATAAATAATGAGAATTTAAACTTCAGTTCCTATATAAAACCATTCATCCTTATTGGTTGCATCAGGAAAGGGTATAACCATAACCTTTTTACTCTGACCATTTCTAAAATCTTCACTTCAGATACGATATATGATTTCATTTGGTTGTATGATATCGCCATGTTTCCATCTTTTTGAAAATATAGCATTATCGGGTTTTCCCACGATAGTTTCCATTCTTATGTGTTTTTTTGGCGTAGGAGTTACAGGATTTGTTCATTCTATTATTCATAGAGTTAGTCCTATATTTACAATTGATTGATATGCAATAGAGATTGCATCCTCATCCGTATGAAAACCACACTCTACGGTCGTAGCAGGAATTCATAATGATTTTGCATAAGCAGTACTATCCATGCCAAGTTCCACTCCACTATAGAGATTATTCCATCAGAGAATCACTTGATCTACAGGAATAACATCAAATAATATAGTTGTTTCTTCAGATTCATAATCATCAAATAAAAATGATCCATTCCCATAATGATATGTATGAAGATCTAGGAGAAAATCACAACTTTTTATTTCCTCACGTATTTTTTGTACGAATATATGCTCAGGAGTTGTGCCCACTTGATCGAATAGTCTATTTGCATTACTATCGATATAGCGAGTATTTTTTTTGTATGCTTCCCAGTTTGCATAAGGAATACAAGTAATCTTTCATACAGATAGACTTACTGTACCTGTTTTGATAGCAGCTATGAATTTTTCTATTCATACCGATCATGCAACTTCATTACCATGTATGGAACCGATTATAAGAAGATGTTTTCCTGATTTCTGACTATCAAGGCTATATTTAATCAACATTTGATATGATTATTTTTTTAATGAAGGTATGTACCCGGGATAGCTATAACATACGAACTATCTAATATTTCTATAGTAATCGTATGAGTGTTCACTATTAATCTTCCAACTATCCAATCTCAACTATGAGTTGCTTTATAAATTTTTCTTGCAATATCATCTGCTAATTCCAGCACAGCTCTATGTTGATTATATGAAGGTATTTCGAATCCTCATTTTTCTCTTCAGCCATTTTGGTTTATAACTCAAAAATGAATTACTTCCCTTTGTTTTATATGGCTTAATCAAAAATCAGCCTCAAAGCCATCCGTGGTAAATTCTAGGATTACCTCTTTTCTTATATTATCTTGAGACATTCATCGCCTTTCTAAATAGTAACTAATTTCTTCGAGACGAGGGACTTCAATAAAATGATATCACATATTTTTGGAAATTTATCGCAAATAATACCTATAATTTATACAGATAGAGAGAGAGAGAGAAGTCAAACTTATTTTTAATAATCTACAAAAAATCCCCCATTTCTGGAGGATTTTTATTGGAGAAAAGTTTTATTTTTTCTTGAGGAGGTCTCGGATCTCGCCTAGGAGCTCGATATCAGTCGGTCCTGCAGGAGCTGCCGCTGGAGCTGGCTTTTTCATCTTGTTGAGAGGCTTCACAACGAAGAAGAATATAGCAAATGCTACGATAAGGAAGTTCACGAGGACTGTGAGGAATGTTCCATACTTGAGTGCTGTAGCTGTCTGTCCAGCTACGAGAGATGGGAGATTGAGTACGAGAGCAGAGAAGTCTACCTTGCCCACTACCCAACCGATCGCAGGCATCATCATGTCCTCGACGAGAGACGTCACGATCTTACCAAACGCAGCACCGATAACCACACCTACTGCGAGATCGACAACATTGCCTTTCATCGCGAATTCGCGGAACTCTTTCATCATACTCATAGGAGAATAGATTAAAAAATATAAAGTA
>JAYSSB010000106.1:0-1408 GCA_043720755.1 Candidatus Altimarinota bacterium
TTCTGACTGCTTCCATCATTTGTTCTCTATTTTCTCACTTTCACTTCTTTCATGCAACTCTCATAGAGATCTGAGCTTTCGTATCTTCGCAACAAAAAACCCACCCGTACCATCGATATGTGGCCAGAATTTCTTCTGAAAAACTATTTCAAATGAATTTCCATACTTTTCATACATAGAACTGAGTACTCACTCATTTTCGATTAGATTGAGTGAACAGGTCGAGTATATCATCTCTCATCCTACTTTGAGTGTATTGAGTGCCGCATCGAGGAGCTTTGTTTGGAGTCGTGCTATTTCTCGGATATTTCTCATATGCCAGTGCTTGACTGCATCAGTACCCTTGAATAGAGTTCATTCTCCGCTACATGGTGCATCCAGGAGGACTCGATCAAATATCTCACTCTGATGTCGATAGAGTTGACCTGGATAGAGTGTGATCCCGATATGGCCACTTCCCATACGTTCCAGATTTTGCAATAGTTGGGGGAGTCGTTCCCGAGTCGGCTCATTGGCAATGATGAAGCTATTGGGATAGTACTCTGTGATTTGTGTAGTCTTGCCACCAGGACTTGCTGCCATATCGAGGATCAAAAATTTTTCATCGTGGATAGTTGAATCTGCCAGTATATCGACTGGATGTGCTGCTGCGAGCTCCTGGATATAAAAATTCCCAATCAGATGATCTAGAGAAAAACCCAGTCGTCTCTCAAGCGGATCAAAGTCGGCTCGTCGATCCATAGAAAAAACTCTATCTATAGAAGTTGCACCGAGAATCCAGCCATCGGATTCTAGATTTTTTCTGACTTGTTTCTCCTTACCAGGCTTGATACGGATCGTACGGAGAATAGGTTTCTGTATAGCCGTGAGGAATTCTTGGAGCTCTAGTTCATTGTCTGAGAAACAGTTTTCCCGGAAGTACGTGATGAATCGGTCGTTGATCATAGAATTATTTTATACTTTTGTAACTAAAAGTATCAAAAGTTCTTCTTTTGGTTTGTTCGTTTTGGATTCTGTTATCGATTGGTTTTCGAAAATTTCAAACTAGGGTACATTCGAAATTTTTACCAAAACTGCATCAACAGAATCGAAAAACTCTCAAAAATAAAGAAGCAAATGAGGAAATAAAAAGCTGAAAAATTAGTAAAAACTATGGAAAAATTTAAAATAGAACTCTATTCTCGCGATCGAGATCTCGTTCTTTCAATAGATTTTTTTTCTCCCATTTTTTGCGTCATTTTGCCAGAGCAACCCGTACTTTGAATATATTTCATTTGGAGTATATACTCACAGGTACAAGTGTAGCACTGGTTTCTTTGACTTTTTGTCCGATTCTCAGAATCTCCTTCTTCGACATGAGGATGAGTCGTTCTCGCTTGGGATCTACGATGACGCCAGTTGATCACTT
>JAYSSB010000107.1:0-3987 GCA_043720755.1 Candidatus Altimarinota bacterium
GCAAGTGACTCAACCACCATCGTCGCAATCCATGAGATAGCTACTACAACTTCCCAGTGATCGATGCATGGTTCACAGCCCGTGGCGTCAGTCCCAAAGTGATCAATAGATCCAAAAATACTGAAAATGTAGGATATGGATACTATGACTGCAACTCGAGTGATTGTACAGATGCCCTCATCAGATCGATCCGTACGACGTATGATTTTTTCTATAGTGAAAAATGAAAAGCCTACGATGCTCACTACCGTAGTATTGTGAATCCGTATTTCACACGAGTAGGTATGGATATCATCATAGTTCCGAGTGAGCGACGATACTACCTGACGATGCACTTCATAACAGAATAATACATACTATGATTCTCACTTCCTGATCGACAAAAGTCACTATACCTATGGATAATCCTCGACAAAGAATTATCAAAATAAATTGAATAACTCATGATTTTGTAGTGATAGAAATAGATGGACTCATCTATCTCAACTCAATATCTCAACAATATCTTGAAATAGTCCTTCAATATATAAAAGTACCTCTTCATGAGAGCTCTACTCCTAAAAATAAGCTCTATAATAGTACTATAATAGAGCTCACATGAAAGAGTCGTCAGTATCAGTGACTCACAGGATATCTCATGCAAGTAGACTACAAAAATATCCAATCTGCAGCTTGATCTATTGCTCATACACTGATATCATATGATTCACGAGATACTACTCATAGGAGACTCGTGGATATACTGAACTGAGTCAATACTAGATAGTATCTCACTCCTCCATCAGTCGGATAGTTGTGATCATATTGCGTATAGCCATCTGTTCTGGTGTACCTGACTCATTTTTACTCATCTTACCCTCTATGATACTACAGATGATCAGTGCTGGCACGAGATCCCCGCTCGTGACTACATATGCAGCATCGAGAGAGTGTTCGATATATATATCTCCTTCATAGCGTGTCATGAGCTCCGTATTGAGATCTGGATGATTCGGAGTTTTATCTACTACTATACCCCCGATAGAGAGACCATAGTCCTCGACGTAGTAGTCTTTTTGTTCACGATATATCTCGAGGAATCGTGGTTGTGCATCTGCGAGCCCAGTATTGGCCGAGTAGCTGAGGAACACATTGGGGAGGATCACATCTCAGATCTCATGCATCATATCGATAGATCTCCCGAAATAGGGGAGATAGAGTCTATCAGGATCCCAGTTATCCAGGAGAGTAGGGAGGATGATATCTATGTCGAATTCCTTAGAGAATACTAGTATCCAATCTCATCGCTGATATACGATGAAGTCAGCAGACGTCTCGGTAGGATTGCGTCCAAGTGTGAGGCTCGCAACACAGGTATCTCGAAGGATAGGATCACGAGTGAAAATAATACGGAGCATAAAATACTGATGATGAATTATAAATTAGGAATTGTACATATATGAGAATTTGCTTTCTCGAACTCAAGAGATACTATACAAAAAGTGAAAAGTTCAAAGTAAAAAGTGTAAATGGATCCTATAAACCTCATTCTTGGCTGACTATTTGGGTTTTTGATCGGGATTTTTGTTATGAGGATTGTGTCACTCCATGAGCATCGATGAGTGAGGAAACAGGCAACTCAAGGGTCTCGCAGTGCGATATTCGGTGAGGTCTATGAGAAGATACTCCCAGCACTCCCGAACTTCCCATATACTCCGAAAGATATGGTGTTCGTCGGGAAGGGGTGTGACTACATCATATTCGACTGACTCTCTGAGGGACAGCTCAGAGAGATAGTATTTCTCGAACTCAAAAGTGGAGGCTCTCAGATGAACAAAAATGAAAAAGCCATACAATATGCGGTCGATCATCGACGAGTCAGATTCTCTGAGTATCGTATCGATAGTGTACGAAATAAGGAATAATATTTGCCTTTTTATAAGTAAAATGATACTATACAGAAGTATTAATACTATATACTATGCAAGCAATCAAACAAAACAATCTTGATCAAATTTTAGATATTCAGATAATAGAAGCACTCAAAAGTGTTTTAAAAATTGAAAATATTCCAGATAAAATATCAACAGTAAATAATGCTCGACCTCAGCCAAGTAGAGAAGCACTTCTACAATTATTTATTTATGGATCTTTTTTGAATTGGCAATCATATATTGCCCTCGAGGCTCGCACCTTCGATCCTAATATAAATAGTATTATGTATGCAATATATGCATATACGGAGGATGCTAACAACAAAATACCGACTAATTTCTATGAATCCGAAAAAATAGTGTATGAATATATCAGAAATAATATAACTCCTGCACTCCAAGAATTTAATAAAAAGAAATCTTCTTTTTTAAAAAATTCAGTCGCACAAAAATCTACTGAAATAGTATCTTAAAGTAAAATAAGAATATAAATCTCAGCTACTATCTAAATCATCTATGTATCTCCTCTCTACTTCATCTCTCTCTGGATATGGACTCCATCGTATATTCTCTCTTGCGAAACAAGCAGGATTCGATGGGATAGATCTATCTGTTGAGTTCGATAGCTATGATACATATGATGCGAGCTATATCGACTCACTCATCATATCATCAGATATGCCTATCATGAGTATCACGGCACCAGCTCGCAAACTGACTAAGAAGCAGTGTGATCAGATCCTCTCACTCACTCATGATCTCTGAGTACAGATCGTCAATCTGCATCCCCCACATAGACTCGATCGAGAGCGAGACTGGTTTGGAGACTATCTCCAGGGAGTCGCCAAAAAATATCCAAATATCGTCATCAATATCATCAATGCTCCACCCAAGACGTGGCTCTACATCATATCAGAATACGGAGATGCGAGACCCGAGACGATCAAAAAAATCACAGGACATACCGCCCTCTCGATCGACAATGTAGATCCTGAGAGCGGAGTCGATCTCATGAAGACGCTCGTCCTACTCGGTTCTACTATGGGACTCGTATATCTCTCAGATACTAATGACGGATCTATATGACTCTTTCCTGGAGAGGGGACTATGCCACTTGAGTCTCTCCTGATCAAGCTCCGAGATATCGGATATAGTGGACACTTCACTCTTGCAGTAGACCCCAAATCGATACTCGCAGGAACTCCAGATGCTACAGTGATCGGATGTATGAGTCGGTCTCGAGACTTCTTATCCAAATACTTCTCATAAAAAACCTCCAAATTTGGAGGTTTTTTATTTGACGAATATTTTTTTGGCTCGGAGTTTTGACTCGAGAGTTCACTCGATCTCGAGTCGATCTCTGAGAAATATATTTCACTTTTGTGCAAGGATCGAGAGTACGAGCTTGTCATCATACTCGAGTCGATGTGAGAAGTCATCCACTGTCATGATAGCGTATTTGACCTTTTTCCCGAAAAATGTCTTCTCGAGGAAGTTGTTGAACTCGATCTTGTCGAGTTCTCCGATGATAAATATATCAACAATGTTGTTCGTCGTCTCATTGCGAAAATCGAGCACTGCATCAGATATCGTCACGAGATCGAGGGTTTTGCGTCATTTGAAGAATTCTTTCACGGGCTTCATCACGTCATATGTTTTCAGAAACATCTCTACGATCTCACGATAGATCACACAATTATGGTTCATCTGGTAGTATTTTTTCTTATTTTGCTCATACGACTTGAGTATACCGAGAGCCTCCAGATTCATCAGTTCACGTCTGACGGCATTGATCTGTTCATCGACATCACGACAGAGCTCACGGATAAAAAATCCCGTATTCGACCGAGCGATCACATCCTCGATGACGAGTTTTTCGAGGAGTTTGACTCGCGAACGCGAGCCGAAGAGTTTGACAAGATCCAAAATATGAAATATAGGAAAATAACTAAAGTTCAGTATATATGAAACCAATACAAATGCAAACAAAAATAGCCACGAGTCCAGTAGGGGAGCGACCCTCTATAATATTTGTTTTTTGTTCGACTTTTGTCCGCTTTTTGCTATACTACCT
>JAYSSB010000108.1:0-1398 GCA_043720755.1 Candidatus Altimarinota bacterium
AAAGCATAGAAAATTTTGCTAGAAAAGCATTAGCTATATATAATGAAACAGGCATAGTATTCAATCTCATTGGATCTCCTTATGGTATGAAATGAGATCTAACTAATTCATCAAATATTCTTGTTATTGATACTGAAGAAAGTATTTGTATTCCAGATAATATTCTTTCTAAGAATATGATTAGAGATTCTTCATTAATCAGAAAAATAAAGAATATGATTTTACCATGAAGATATCGTCGATCTCAGAGATTTAAGATGATTTTACAAGAAATGTTATCTTTAACAAAATAAGTAAAAAATATGAATCGTTCAGCCTGCCCATCTTGTAAGTGCTGATTTGCTCAGAATCCAGCACTTTTCCCTACACTTACCAATACTCGAGTGCAGGCAGTTTTAGGGAGTATAAATTCTGTCATAGAGCTAACTCAATTCCTCAAAAATGAATGAATATCTCTATCAGATAAAGATGGAAAAATCCATTTTCCATCCTGAGTATGTATGAGGATTCGTGAAAAATTTATTACAAAAATGAGTCAACTAGGGATTGATATATCAAAAAATAATTTATTTAGCCGAGATCAACTCCTTCCTGCTACAGGAGTTGATGATGAGTCATTGCCATTTATCTGATCGTGAGTTCCGCTTGACTGGGATGAAGACACTACTATAGAAGGTACGAAAAAATGGATACCTATACGATTCTCATGGCAAACTCCTCTTGATCTCATGCCAGCATGATGACCAGATGAATAATTACTACTTCTCATCCGTCCCTATCCTCTCGAGGACTCACTTTTTCTCACTCGGTGTGAATCGTCTCCACTGCCCCTCTGCGAGATCTCAGAGCATGATATTCTCTACACGGATTCGCTTGAGTCGCTTGACATCACACTCGACAGCTGCTACCATACGACGTATTTGTCGATTTTTTCACTCTTTGAGTATGATCGAGAACTTGGACGAGGAGAGACGCGTGATCTCACAGGGACGAGTTGTATACTTGCGTGTGATGACGATATCTTTTCATTCGACACGACGGATAATGCGAGTACGAGATCCATTGTCCTTGAGTTCTATTCTCACTCATTTTCTCATCCTCTCGATAGCATCATCTTCGATCTTACCATAGACCTCGACAACATATTCTTTTTCATGCTCATAGCGAGGATGCATGAGATAGTTAGAGAGCCTACCATCATTGGTGAGTATGATGAGTCAAGTAGTTTCCTTATCCAGTCGACCTATCGGGAATACCCTCTCCGGTATATCTACGATATCCATGATTCCCTGCTCGTCATCCTTACCAGAGAGACAAGTAGTGACAATATCACGAGGCTTGTTGAATACATAGTACACCATATTCTCCTGATCACGGACGACTTGATTGGAGAACTCG
>JAYSSB010000109.1:0-1396 GCA_043720755.1 Candidatus Altimarinota bacterium
CAAAAGTCAAAAGAAATATCGATATTCTGCTTGCGGTTTGAGGTTGCTTAGGATATACTCACATCATATGCAGTACAAAATCCCTATCCAAATAGAAAATGAGGATGTCATCGTCGCATGACTCTCACTCCGCCAACTGATGATCATGATGATCTGGGGCGGTATTGGGTATGGTATTTTCAAGTATAGTGAGCCTCGTGTTGGTGGTACATTGGCTCTCTGGTTGGGGATTCCATTTATTGTAGCTGGAGTGATCGTCGCTCTCGTGAAGATATCAGAGATGACATTTTTGCCTGCTACACTGAATTTTTTCAGACTTTCGCTCAATGCCAAGTCTCGTATATGGTCACAGTGAGCCGATAGCTACTCTGATATGGATGTCGGATACGTCACTCCTGCCAACTCTGTCAAAGAAACAAAAGCCAATAAAACCTATGAACAAGTCACAACTGATGAGTTCGAGAACAACATCGGCAAGCTCTAAATATCCAACTCATCCACTCTCCTATGTCAGATACTGTCAAAACCTGAAAAAAACCTCCCAAAGATGCAAGCACACAACGATATCTCCCGTTTTCAGAGATCCGTGAGAATATGGTCATGATGAAAGATGGTTCATCTCGTATGGTTTTACGAGTTCATGCTCTGAATTTTAACCTCAAGAGTACCGAGGAACAAGATGCGATACTCATGAGTTATCAGCGGTTTCTCAATGCTCTCTCTTTCCCGATACAGATAATGATACGATCACTCAAAGTCGATATCGAGACGTATATCAATCGACTCAAGAATCTCGCACTCAAACAACCCAATCCACTCCTCCAAGAGCAAACGTACAAATATGTGGACTTCCTCACGACACTCATCGATCTGGCTCAGATCATGAAAAAAGAATTCTATATTATAGTTCCTTTTGACCTCGAGAACAACGAGAGTGTGAGAAAAACAGATATATTCGGAGTATTCAAGTCATTCTGGTCAGCTCTCTCTCAAGAAGAATCCGTCGTCGATATCCGCAACAATCGTGTCCGTATGGCACGCATGAAAAAGTGAAACTACGAGCGTATCTCCCAGGTCAAATCCAATCTCGAATCTATCGGACTCAAGGCGGATGAAGTAGACAAAGAGGATCTCGTCAAGCTCATCTATAACTACTACAATCCAAGGGTAAAAAACGAACTCCTCCTCAAGTGAGATGTCGAGGCTATGGATCTCGGGTAATATAAATATAATCAACTATGTCTCGTACTCTTATCCCTGCTGCTGCCAACCTCATCATCCGTCATGGGTCTCATATTCTCCTCATGAAGCGATCAGACAGAACAGAGGTATGGCCCAGTTTTTGGGCATTCCCTGGTGGCAAAGTCGACGAGTGAGAGATGATGCGATGAGCAGC
>JAYSSB010000110.1:0-1393 GCA_043720755.1 Candidatus Altimarinota bacterium
TCAATCAGATGGAGAGTGAGCTCCTCATCAACCGAAAAGTCAACATATCTACGATACAAAATGTCAAAAATCTCGTTGCCCAAGGATATGAGCGTCTCCCTGATTCTGGGGATGCTGCGAGTATCAATCGTGAGGCCAAACAAGTCGTCGATACCTATCTCGATATCGCAATCAAAAATCCCGAAAACTCGAGTCATATCGGTAATGCTATCTCTCGGGTAGCCAATTTTGTGGATAGAGCAAGTATCTCACGTATCACGGGAGATATCAGTGCAGGTCCTGGAGAATGAAACGCTCCCCTCTCTGTGTCGTTTCGAGCGGACAATATCAAGGATCCATCTGGAACAACTCCAAATGATAATAACTACATCTGGTGGACTCGAGAAAACGGTGGAGTACGCCGAGAGATTGCTCGTGGTCCGAGTATGTCCTATACGTTCACTCGAGATGGAACCTATACGATGTTCCTCGATGTTGTATCAGGAAGTCGCAACACCAAGTGACGAGTCGATGTCCTCCCTCTCTCTGTATCCAAGCAGATAGTTGTGAAGCCCAAACTCGGAGAGATCATCCTTCTCATCAATGGAGTCAATGTGAGTAATATGAGCAAGATCAAGATCTCTCCTACCATCGGAAAGATGGGAGTGATCCTCGACGCATCAGCATCGAGAGCTATCGGTAACGGTACTATCTCTGAGACGACTTGGGATTTTGGCAATGGTAACGAGTCCAAGAATCCTGGAGGGCCAATCATAGAGAGACAACTCTACGAGCTCAAAAACGGATACAATGTAAAACTCTCGATGAAGACCAACGATGGACAAGTATTTACTAAAAGTATACAACTCCTCGTACTCGATGCTGAAGCAACGATCAAGCTCGATAAAGATACTGGCAATATTGGAGAAGAGATCGCTATGACAGCGGTATCATATTTTGGCGATACCAAAAATGCAGAATACTCATGGCAGATACAAGATGACAACGGGAAAAAAGTCGTCAAAACAGGACAAGGAGCTAACTTCAAGTACAAATTCGATACTATCGGGATCTATGTCGTCACGCTCACGACCAAGACTGCCAATGGTGGTATAGATAGTGACTCTCGCATCATCACGATCGAGTCACGCAATCCGATCGTCACGATCGATACACCAGCACCAGTCAGTAGTGAAAAACCCAATACCATAGTGTTTGACGCTAGCAAGAGCTATGATCCTGATACGAGTTCTCGCAACAATCTCAGCTACATTTGGCAGATCGATGGACAGAAGGTATCTCTCGATCAGCTCGAAAATGACTGAGCAAAATGAAGCTATACATTCGATACAAAGGGATCACACTCAGTATCTCTCACAGTTGCCAATACCTATGGCAAGATCACTACAGTGAC
>JAYSSB010000111.1:0-1380 GCA_043720755.1 Candidatus Altimarinota bacterium
ATATTTTTAGTTGTTTGATTATCCTCTCAAATATTTCATCTTGTGAGCCGTTCGCATCAATACGGATGAATCTATTTTTCATAATTTCTAACTTTTCACACTTATCATACCCACGAGCAATAGAGCGGAAAAAATCTGATCCCATCTTCTCCCACTTGTCACCCGCAGCATCAAATGTCCGAGAGAGTGCTGTCTCTACATCGATATCCATATAGAATACAATATCTGGGAGTGTATCTCGTATAGCATCTTGGTTGACTGATAGTATCGTATCAATACCGAGTCACTGAGCCTCACCCTGATACGCACATGACGAGAGGAAACATCTATCAGAAACCACGATCTGACCAGATATGAGTGCTGGCTGTACTACCGTATGGAGTGTCTGTGCACGAGCTGCAGCATAGAGATAGGCATTGGTGAGAGGATGCATGACTTCATCCTCCCAGATCTTTCACTGACACAGATGACGGATATCCTCAGCGATAGGAGTCGATCCTGGCTCACGGACATGGAAGATTTCAGGATTTTCGAATTCTCGATGTTGAATTTTGAATTTTGAATTTTGAATTTTGAGATACTCTACCAGTTTTTTCGACTGAGTAGACTTCCCTGATC
This sequence comes from Candidatus Altimarinota bacterium, assembly GCA_043720755.1. Taxonomy (GTDB): domain Bacteria; phylum Patescibacteriota; class Gracilibacteria; order BD1-5; family UBA2023; genus JABFSX01. The sequence goes on from JAYSSB010000111.1 coordinate 619, forward strand.
CGACGATGCCTTCGAAAACTATATACATAAAATAAAATTAGACAGCAATAGGAGCCTTGATGGCAGGATACGAGTCATATCATTCCAAAGTAAAATCCTCATATTTGAACTGGAATAGATTTTTGACTTCTGGATTGATCTGCATCTTCGGAAATGGTCGTGGTATATGAGTGAGTTGCTCTCTCACCTGATCATAGTGATTGTGATAGATATGTACATCACCAAATGTATGAACAAATTCTCCTGGTTGTAGTCAAGCAACCTGAGCGATCATCATCGTGAGAAGTGCATACGATGCAATATTGAATGGCACTCCGAGGAACACATCAGCCGATCTCTGATAGAGCTGACATGAGAGCCGACCATCCGCAACATAGAACTGGAAGAGCGTATGACAAGGTGGTGGAGCTGTATCTTTATCCTTGATGAGTTCCTCGATCTCTCCTACATTCCATCCTGATATGAGATTGCGACGGCTATGGGGATCGTTAGTTATAGTATTGAGGACATTTTGCATCTGATCGATGATATTTCATTTTTTATTTTCCCAAGATCTCCACTGCTTACCATAGACAGGCCCGAGATCTCCCCACTCGAGTGCGAACTCAGCATCATTTTTTATCTGATCGATGAATACTATGAGCTCAGCATCCCACTCGGTACTATAGCGAGGAAGTAGAGTATCTTTTCCCGTTTTTTTGAGATATTTGGAATATGCCCACTCATTCCAGATTTTCACATCATTCTGGACGAGAGACCTGA
>JAYSSB010000112.1:0-3910 GCA_043720755.1 Candidatus Altimarinota bacterium
TGATGAGAAATATCACAACAATACAGAAGCAAGTCGAAGGTCGCAACTTCGACATACGCAAGCATATCCTCGAGTATGATGATGTCCTCAATCAGCATCGTCTCGCTATCTATGCTCGACGCAATCGTATCCTCGATGGAGCAGATATCCATAGTGAGGTCGTCGATATGATCGAGAGTGAGAGTGAGCGTCTCGTAGATATATCAGCTATAGATATACGAGATGGTCGGGTCGAGAGTGAGGAACTCGGCTGACTCGTAGCAGGGGTCAATGACTTCATGGAATCATCTGAGGCAGCGATAGGGGACTATAGTAGTGCAACAACTCGAGAGTCTCTCATCGAAACCACAGAAACACTCCTCTCTGGTCAGATAGAGACACTCCGCAAGAGCGGTAGCGAAGAGCAATTCGCAGAATTTGAGAGACGTCTCACGCTTGCTGCGATCGATGAGCTCTGGATGCAACACATAGATCGGATGGCTCACTTACGTGAGGAGGTAGCATTTGAGTGATATGCCCAGAAGAATCCGCTTATTATCTACAAAGAACGAGCATTTGACCACTTTGTAGGGATGATCCATACTATCGAGCACAGAGTGATCAAGTGACTCCTCACAGCAAAACCAGCTGAAGCAATCGATGCAGTCAATCTCGAAGAGTCACTCCTCACGAGCTATCTCGAATCAGCAGATATGATCCATACATCAGCCCAGGATACGATCGATGATGGACGAGTTCCACTCTCGATGCTCCATCGCGAGACACCACATACTCAGCGAATTACAGCTGAAAATCCGAGTAGTAATATGCCGATCGTAGGTCGCAACGACCCATGTCCATGTGGCAGTGGGAAAAAATATAAACAATGCCACGGAAAATAAAATACTAATAGGATTTTTTTTTTATACTTTTCATACTCTCATATATGTCCTCATCCGAATCATCCACCTTTGTTGAAACCAATCTCGAAGAGGTCAACTCTACTTTCTCTGAATTCATCACATTTTTGAGAGATTTTGTGATTATCTTGATAATAGTATTTTTTGTTCGGACTTTTATTATCACACCATTCCAGATCAACGGACAATCTATGGAGTCTAGCTATCATGACAAAGAGTTCATCATAGTAGACAAGTTCTCCTATCTCGACTTTGCTGAGGACAAGCTAGAAACAACAGATGAGAACTTATGGGGATCTATAGTATCAATCTGGCAAAAGATACCTCTACATATAGGAGATCCTCGTAGAGGAGATGTTGTCGTGATCAAGCCACATGTCGACAAAACCCGAGAACACTATATCAAGCGAGTTATCTGACTCCCAGGAGATATCATCAGATTCGAGAGTGGGTCAGTACTATTGAAAAAAGCAGGAACTGATGTATTCGTGACACTCGTAGAACCATATCTCTCAGCTTCCAATAGTGGACATACGTATCTCCCAGAATATATCGAGACTAACCAGTTCATCGTCCCTGAAAATGCATATTGGGTCATGGGCGACAACAGACAGAACTCAGCCGATAGTCGACAGTGTTTTCAGAATTGTTTTTGAGTTGGGATCAGTGCTCACTTCATCAAGAGATCCAATGTGATCGGTCGTATACTCGTAGACTTTGGATATTTCAACATACTCAGTGAGTGATGACTCATCAGAAGTGGCAAGTTTTCATGGACTCATGCACCAAGATTTTTGTCACATCCTCGCAATCATATCTATAGTGAACTCTGAGAATAACTATGTTCTATCTCATCAACAAGCCTACTACATGGACAAGTTTCGATATCATACGCAAGTTCCGTAGTATCACGGGTATCAAAAAGGTGGGACATACGGGAACTCTCGATCCCCTCGCAAGTGGGGCACTCCTCCTCGCAACAGATAACAGTACCAAGCTCATCTCTAGAATAGAGAAAGAAACTAAAACCTATCTCTTCACTGTAGATATGAGCCTATCGAGCCCCTCACTCGATCTTGAGTGAGATATTATATCTGTAGATATCTCTAGTATGAAAAATCATACCAATGAAGAAATACAAAGATTTTTGCTCAGTCAAACATCTGAGATACCACCCAAATATTCTGCTATACATATAAGTGGCAAGAGGGCCTATGATCTCATACGCAAAGGAGTAGAATTCGACATTGCTGAGCGTCCTCTCAGTATATCATCGGTTATAGTAGTGGAGCAATCACTCCCGAGGATCACGATCAGAATCACGATATCTGCAGGTTGATATATACGATCACTTGCTCCGGTGATTGCGAGATTTTTTGGAGTAACTGATGGAGGATGTATCACGAGTCTACATAGAGAGAAGATATGATCACTCGATCTGAGGGATTCTATGACGATAGATGCTATCGATCTCACTCATCATATTGCGTATAGCGAACTCTTCTCGAGTATAGATAGTTACATACTCGACATCATACATCAAAAACGTCTCATCGATGGACTCATAGTACCAGTAGGTACACTCGCTGAGAGATCATCATGAGCTGAGATACTCATATATTGTTGAGATATGTGCTCGCTCTGAGTATGGACGGATGAGGGCATCAAAGTGATCAAAAACTACGTCTAAAAAAGTTCACACAAAACTCGCAATACAACTCTTGCTTTTTATATCTTTTCGGGTATTCTTCCCTCGTTATGCTTTTTATACGTTTCGTCATCATTGTTCTGTCAGCTATTTTCATATTTTCTGGGAATAGTATGTTTGCTGCGAGCGGATCGGGAGTATCCGTATCAACTGGAACCAAGAACAAATCCATAGTAGAGCTCCCGAGTCCATCAGTGATCGAAAATGCTATAGAAGACAAAAAAACAGAGAAAAACGCCCAAAAAATCATCCTCGAAGTCTACAAGATGCAATGAAACAAGATCCTCAAGGATATGGATGCCAATATAGAAAAAGTGAATCCCGATCCAAAAGTACGTATCGATGTCTACTCTGGAATACGAAAGACTCTCGAATTCCGTAAGCAACGACTCGAGAAGATGGATCTCGGTGAAGAGAGTAAGGATATTCTCAGTGGATATATCGAATATATGATAGCCTCTATCGATAAAAAAATCAAAAATCTCGAGTAATACTCGAGATTTTTATTTGTAACTCTTTTTCTTGCCTTTTAGGGTAAGTTCTATACACTTTTATATAGAGTTTCTGTATTATTTTTTATTGAGTACAACTATGGCAACAGAACTCATCCTCTGGACCAAAAAACTCCTCATCATCATAGCCATACTCATCATCGGATATGTACTCTATATGATGCAATCTTTGATAGTGGTACTATTGGTATCTGGTTTTATCACGATACTCGTGACACCCCTGATCGACTCCCTCGAGAAGAAGGGTATCCATGCAAGTATCACGATGATATGTATCTATCTCCTCGTGATCATCATCGGGAGCATCATGGCGAGTACGATCATACCGATCATCATCAACTACGTCACAGATACAGTCACGACAGTCATATCGTGGACCAAGACAGCACAGTCGATCTATACGAGTCAGTGAATACAGGGATTTGGACTCAACCCCTACATAGAACGGATTATATTATTTTTGTTTCATGAACGCAATATCGATCAGACACTCTCATATATCAGAGACAATGCTGGGAGCATACAATCTGTCGTGACAACACAACTCTCCTCTCTCACGAGCGGAGGATTCCAAGTACTCTCAAGTGTTGGTGGAGTATTTTTGAATTGGATGTTGATAGCACTTGTGACATTTTCTATGACGCTCGAGAGATATCGTATCGGTCAATTCTGCCTCGATATCATGCCAGATCAGATAGAGACGTATATCGTAGATCACTATAGATCGATACAGCAGACTCTCAGCTCATGGATCAGAGCGATGTTGATACTATCCGTGAGTATATTTTGTG
>JAYSSB010000113.1:0-3877 GCA_043720755.1 Candidatus Altimarinota bacterium
GCACATCAGTAGCAGCCAATACGCTATTGACCCCATTTGATGAAAGAGCATTCATCGAGATGATTACCCGCTATCAGCCTCAACCTATATCTCAGATAGGATATGCCTATGAAGCTCCATGATTTTCTCGATCGGGGTCATATTATACTCCTCCTTGAGTCGATCTATCTGCATGACAAAATGCTGTCGATCAGTCTATTCCATGAGTCTATGGAGTCATCCGTCATCCCAACAATTCCCTGACACTGCTCATGTTTGTGAGAGGACAAGTTATCGAAACAATAGCAAGCTCAAAATGAAGCTCAACTCGAGTCGATCCTAAAAATGAAAATCTGAATGCAATATTTTCTCAATATAGGAGATTGACCCAATTACTACTAACAAATAACAGACCAGACCCCAAGATGCTAGCAATGGTTGGTATATTACCCGGAATTGCAATAAAAAGAACTTCTAAGTTAGAGGGATTTCCAGATATTGTAGAGATGCAAGTAGAGAAAAACTTGAATTCATGAAGATTTATCTGTGCTGCTGTAGATAGATTTTTATCTTCTCAGCATATGAAACAGGAACAAGTCATCATACTTGGTTCTGGTGGTACTCTGGGGCAAGCCGTATCAAAATATTATCCTCAGGCTGTACTGATTGATATACACAATCAGGATGTCCTCCCTATACATGGAAAATATATCATAATAGATTGTACTACAGGATGATCTATGGGATCATATCTTCCAAGGCTTTCAAAAAATGTAGAATGGACATGGATCAATGAAGCATATCCACCACCAGACAAGTGAATTGCTCAACAGGCTAAAAATAAAGGAATAGATGTATATCATATCACAGGAGTTGCATGAGAGACAATCCCTCCATTTCCTGATGGATATGGAATGACTCCTCCTTGTTGTATGGGACTAGTAGATCAAGAAGCTGATACAGTCAAAATCCAGTCTTGGTCATAGTTATTTTTTTTCGTATAAAAAATCCAGAGTATATCTCTGGTTTTGTTTTATTATTCTGATTTCTCTATCCTTTTTTCTATCTTGACTGCGAGTCATCCTCTGTTGCTTGCTGAGAATGAGAGCTTGTCCACGAGCTTCTCTGTGATATGAAATAGTCCCCTTCCCCGCTTCTCCATATAGATACCCTCACTATTGTTGTGTTCCTCTACTCTATCATCTCGAATAGACTCCATATGAGTCGCATCCTTGGCATCTTTGCCCGTACCGGTATCGTGTACCTCGAGTGTGATCGAGAGTTCTCCAGTCGCATCTTTACTCGCCTCTATGATACAACTATCGATATCTCCCTCACTACTCCCGTGTTCTATAGCGTTGTTGATGAGCTCATCAGTGATGAGTATGAATCTGCCCTTCCACGGTTTCTCGATAGCGTGTATATCGAATATGTTTCCGATAAAATCTCTGATAATCTTGGATCTACTATGATCTGCATCGAAATCAATATGACAACTGATATGATCTGCATCGATCATGGCTCCAGAGAGCTTGCTCATAGCGTCTGCGTATTCGAGATGACTGATATCACAATAGAACATCTGCAATCGAAAGTTATACAAATATGTATATAGCATATATCATTTTCTGATAAAAAGCAAAAAACAACAAAAAATACTCCAAATATTTGGAGTATTTTGACTCAGAGAGAGTAGGTTCGACTAGCGAACTGCCTCCTTGAGAGTTTTACCAGCTCGGAAGACAGGAGTCTTCATAGCAGCGATCTTGATTTTTGCACCTGTTTTTGGGTTTACACCATTACGAGCTGCACGATTAGAGATTTTCCAAGCACCGAAACCAGTTACATTTACTTCCTCACCCTTTTTGAGTGATTTAGTGATGACATCGATCATACTCGTGAGAGATTTTGTTACAGCATCTTGACTGAGACCAGCTTTAGCTGCAACAGCTTTGATAAAGTCCTGCTTTTTCATAGTGAAAAAAAATTAAGAAGTAAAGGACAAATACGATTATAGGCAGACGAAAAATAAATGCAATATTTTTTTCGTACTTTTGACGTATTATATCTTGTCAATAGGTCGTTTTTTCTTTGTGAGTAAGGATTTGTCGCATTTTTGATATATTCGCATCTGGATGCGGAAATGGCTCTGGGATGCGGATAGTCAGGAAATGAAATGAATACAATATTGATACAAGATACTTATATTTTCCCGATGAGTGCGATGATCGTACCTGCAATCGAGAGTATCATCCCGACGAGCCAGAGTCTCATGACAATAGTTCCCTCTTCCCATCCGATCGCTTCGAGATGATGATGATACGGAGCAATTCTCCATATTTTCTTACCATTTCGGAGTTTTTTACTGATCATCTGGAGTATCACGGAGAGCGTCTCAGCGATAAATATGAGACTCATCACGACAAATGCGAGGAGCGTATCCGTCATCATAGCGATCACGGCCAGAGTTGCTCCGAATGCAAGAGAGCCAGTATCTCCCATAAATATCTGAGCTGGATGTATATTGAACCAGAGAAATCCTATCAATACGCCTACAATAATCAGACAAAACGCTGATAAAATAAACATCCCCTGAAAGTACGTGATAGTCCCGTATGCTAAAAACTGAAATACAAGTAATCCTCAAGCAAGCCCATCGAGCCCGTCAGTGATATTGACACTATTGGCTGTAGCAACGAGTATAGTGACAAAAAGAGGAATATAGAGTATCCCGAGTTCGATGTGTCCATAGAGAGGGAGATTGATTCCACTATATCCGAGCTTGTCATAGAACCAGTATGACCCGAGGAGTCCGAGTATCATCAGGAGGAGCATCTTGACCTTGGCAGAGAGTCACTTGGTGCTCCCGATTCATCGGATATTGAGATAGTCATCTATCATACCGACGATGCCTACGCTCACGAGCGTGAATATGACGATATATGTCTCACGTCTATTCCAGAGACTATAGCGGAATCCGACTCCAAATCTCTCAGAGAGAGTATTGCCATAGTATTGTGCGACTACAGATATGAGTACTATCATGAGGATGATAGCGATGAGTATAGCTCATCCCATGGTAGGAGTTCATTTTTTGTTCGCATGGAGACTCGCAAATTCGGTTGCTTTGCCGATGAGTCACTCACTTCGAATATTTTTGCCGAGACCGAGACGTACGAAGAGTCTGATCGCAGACGGGAGCAATATGAGCGTGACTATCGCTGTGAGGATGAGCCCAGAGAGTATGAATACGAGATTGGACACAGGGTATACATTTAGAAACTAAATATCACTATTTCTTATCTTGGTAGAATACAAAAAACCTCTTAATTATAGGAGGATTTTTATTTTTGCAAATTCGATGTGTGTTCTATTTTTTGACGTCAGGTGGAGACTGAGTTGCCTCGATGAATATATGTTCCATGAGAAAATGACGCATCTCGTAGTCAAATTGCTCGTTCTCCTCTGGGAGCATGATCGTAATCTTGTATACGAGATCGACAGCATTGGGGATCTCACTATCGTAGAGTACCTCTATAGGATCATAACTTGCTATCTTGCTCTCGATGATACGCATACGAGTACGGATATCATCGGTATTGGACTGCTTCTTGAACGGTATCCGATACGTATAGTCAAAAAATCTCCGTCAAGAAATATTCTCAATTGTTTCTGTATAGATCAGTCGATTGGGGATAAAAACTACCTCTCCAGTGAGCCTCGTCATCTTGGTGTAGTTGAGTGTGATCTCATCAACGAGTCACTCATATGATATGTTGGATCTGAGCTGTATACGGATGATATCCCCTATATCAAATGTTCGCGATAAGAGGATCGATACGCTTCCAAACAAGTTGGTAATGATATCTCTACTTGCAATAGCCAAAAGCACTCATCC
>JAYSSB010000114.1:0-3874 GCA_043720755.1 Candidatus Altimarinota bacterium
ATTTGCTTTTCTCTCTCTTTGCTCTATACTCCATATGTCTTTACTCGTGTATCTGTGGGTTTGACACATTTTATCTCAGATACTTTTCTCCACATACTATGGAACACGCAGTCAAAAAAGCTCTCATGGAGCAATATGCAACCAAAAAAGGCGATACTGGATCTCCAGAGGTCCAAGTTGCTATCCTCACATCACGCATCGAATCCCTCAAATCTCATCTCGAACTCCACAAGCAAGACAATCACTCTCGTAGAGGTATCGTCATGATGGTAGCAAAGCGTCGCAAACTCCTTGATTATCTCAAGCGAAAAGACGAGGCTCGCTACAACGATCTCATCACCAAGCTCGATCTCCGCAAATAATTGCATTCCTCGAAAAAACTCATAAAATCTCTATATTCATATGGAGATTTTTATTTCAGACTAAATCAATTGTTTTTGTCATTCCGTAGGAATCTCTTTCAAAATCATCTTATGATGTCACAGTATCAATTTTATACATATATTATGGCAAGTGATTCTGGAACACTCTATATTGGTATGACTAATAGCTTGATTCGTAGAGTACAAGAGCATAAAGAATGAAAAATAGAATGATTTTCCAAAAAGTATAAGTGTCATAAACTCGTCTACTTCGAATATACTCAGTATATCTATAATGCTATGGAACGAGAAAAAGAGTTAAAAGATTGGAATAGGAAAAGAAAGGAAGAACTTATTAGTACTAAGAATCCTACTTGGAAAGATATTTTTTGCGATTTATAGATGAGTCCTCATAAGTATTGATCTAAAGAGATCTCTGCGAGATGACAAAAAACATAGAGCTTGGTCGAAACGACAATTTTTAATATTTTTTATACTCAGATATGATTCCATTTTATCCTCAGAGATCCTTCTCGCATCTCCTCATCCTCATATGTATCGTCGTCTCGATGATCGGATTTATCTTCCCACAGTTCGTGAGTCTCTATGGGATGAACGGATACTACTATATGATGGGGAACTATATATCACTCATAGTGCAGATATGTCTATTCCAGTTTCTCCACTGAGGAGTCATCCATCTCCTTGCCAATAGCTACTTCCTCTATACTGCATGACCAGAGCTCGAGGCTCGCATGTCACGAGATCGCTATACTTGGTTCTTTGTCTCGACGACACTCGTCGTCGCTCTCGTACTCATCATACTTGCTCCACAGAGTCTGACGATCGGGATATCAGGATGGTGTATGGCACTTCTCTCATATCTCTGGATCGATCTCTATACAACTCGTCATCCGATGGCGAGCCAGATCCTCATGATGCTCGCGATCAATATCGGTATCTGACTCGTCCCAGGCATCTCACTGATCTGACATCTCTCATGAGCCATATGGGGTCTCGTGTGGTGGGGGATTGCGAGGAACTGGAGGAAGTAGATATTGACTTTCTGATAATATTTGTAATATAATACAAATTTAAAAACAGATGTTATGATATCACTTGATGAAAATCCTTTAAAACAAGATTATTCAACTCTATTAAGAGAATTGAAGAATTCTCCAAATACGCATGGTTTTTTAGATAAGAAAGATGAATTACATCTCGTGTTATCTGCAAAAAAATGAGATCTAATTGCTCGTGATATCTTAATATTTTCAAATATGAGAAGACTTTCATGGATGGCTAATAGTTTAATATCTATCTACCATCTTGAAATGAAGAAAGATATGATTCAGGCATGAGTTATTTGAATTATTAACTCAATCAATAATTTCAATGAAGATTTAGGATTTCAGTTTTGGACACATGCGAAATTTGCTGTAAAAAAAGAAATGTTAGCTGTATTAGAAAACGATGCTATGATCGTAGTTCATCGTTGAGAAGCAAGAGAGCGAAGTTCTATAAAGAAGTATATTAAGAATTATGTTGGTCAGAATATGAGAACACCAACTATCTCTCAAATCATGGAAACATTGAATTTTTCAAGAGAAACAGTTTTGAATTGCTTAGATGCATTGATGATATCTGATAGTGCTATCATTACTGAACCAGTTGATACACTACTTGGTTATAATAGTACGGAAACCATAGTACTTAGGAGACAGGTACAAAGAAAGGTTGTCAGTGCATTTCAAAAATTATCTCAGCCAGAACAGTGAGTTATTTGAGATATAATTCAGAATGATCAAATGAAATGAGCCTGATGATATGGACCAAGCCAGGTTTCGAGACTTAGAATATCATGATTTGGTAAACTTCGAGAGTTGCTGAGATGAGAATGAATACGTACGGCAAATATTCTAGATGATATCTTTTAGCAGATCCTCCTCAAATTGTCTGATCCCTTCGATAGTTGCTGAATATTTGCTGATATCAGGAAACTGTAGTGTACGGATGCACTCTGTCACGGCTCTGATGAGCGACTTCGTCCGCTCGATCTCCCCCTCGTGGATATACTCAGTTACTCGATGGAATCGGTCTTCGTCATGATTTTTCTCTATGAAGAAGAGCTCATATTGTCTCTTTGGAAACATACGATAGCGAGGTGATAACTCAAAAAGTACTGCATAAAAAGCGAGTTGGAGTCGATATTTCCATTGTTTTACTTTTGCATAGTCAGCTCACTTGCCGTCAAAACTATCGAATCCTCCACCCGTCTTGTAATCTGTGATGATGAGGGTATCATCGGCGAGTCGCTCGACTCTATCTATTTTACCTGTCAATTGTATATCTCATAACCAGACTCCGCCTCACTCGGTTCTGAAGTCCTTCTCCAGAGTGAGCTCTCCATAGGACTTGCCGACGAGTTCACTATAGAGTGCTTCGAGATTTTCTCGTCACTTCGCGAGCCAGGTATCCTCGATAGCCCTTTCGAATCATTCTTTGCGGAGACTTTTCTTGAACTCAGTATAGAGGATTTCTTTTTTGTATGAGTTATACAACTTGTAATCCGTAAAAAATATCTCCAGAGCCGTATGCATCGCTGATCCATAGCATCCAGCAATATTTTTTGCCCCAGGGAATCTGAGGATATTGTTAGCGACAAAGTGAATCGGTCCACCTGAGGTAACATCGAGGAAGTTCTGGAGAGCGGTCGCACTCATGATGAACTGCTTGTCGACCCTATCTCGGAGAAATATCTCTTCCTGAGTATCATAGGGGAGACTCCAGAGTGATTGACTCACATTCTCGAGATTGTCTGCGAGACTCATCGGTGTGATGTCCGACCCTTCTATCCATTCGCTCCGCTCTGATCCGATACACGGGAGTGGTTCATTCGCTCGCTCATCCATACTCATACTCGAGTAGCTCACAGTCAGGGATTGCTTGGCTCGGGTATATCCAGTGTAGACAAGCCTTTCGATATCGGCATCATCATCCTTGTCAGCTTCGAGAGGCAGATTTTTGGGCAGTGTAGCTCCCGATATCTTCCCGAGTTTGTACTCACGCTTAGTCAAAAATGGTACATATACATGATCCCACTCGAGTCACTTCGCCTTGTATACTGTGATCAGATTGACTGCAGATTGTTCGTTGCCGATGAGATGAGAGGTCTCGATACGGATATCGTACTTCTCGATCATGGAGATGAGCTCGATGGCATCTGCGAGCATGAGGAGTGGTTTTTGTTTCTTGTAGTTTCTCACTTCATTCACGAGCTTGGCTATGTTGGCGAGAGATCGTGCTTTGAGCTGATAATTCTCTATTTTTGTACTAATATTGTTTGATAATTGTCCGAAATAGTGGGTATAGATCGGGGAAGTATAGTTTCGTCTCTCTCACCCAAGCATCGAGATCTGTATAGGATTGGACTTGGATTCTTCATCATGTTCATCTGGAAGTACGAGTGAAGACGCTCCTGTGATGGCATCGATGAGATCCTCGAGTCTGAC
>JAYSSB010000115.1:0-3860 GCA_043720755.1 Candidatus Altimarinota bacterium
GATATGAAAGTTATAATTTTTCTCCTTATCCATGCAAAAAATACTCCTCATCGAAGATGATACTGGTATCATCACTCCACTCTCTCTCTATATCGAGCAATCTGGATATAGTATCGTAATATGTCAGGACGGTGATGCTGCTCTCGATACGTATACTCGTGAAAAACCGACACTCATCGTACTCGACATCAATCTTCCAGGCAAAAGTGGCATAGATATTTGTCAGTCCATCAGAGCGATAGGAGAGACTCCAATAATCATCCTCTCAGCCCGAGAGAGTGAGGATGACAAAGTGATGCTCCTTGGACTCGGAGCTGATGACTACGTATCCAAGCCATTTTCTCCTCGAGAGCTGATGGCTCGTATATCGACGATCATCAAGCGGATCGAGAGTCGCAAAAAGATAAAAAATAACAAAATACTCACTCTTGGCAATATATCAATTGATGCAAAGAATTTTGCGGTACATGTTGGTACTGAAGAGATGAAACTCACCAAAACAGAATTTGCGATACTCGAGTATTTTGCCAAAAATACGGATACTGTCATCAAAAGAGAGTCTCTCATGAAAGATATCATGGGATATGATAACTATCTCTATGATAGGACGATCGATACGCATGTGAAGAATCTGAGGAAAAAGATCGGAGAAAGCATCGAGATCGAGACAATCCGTGGTATCGGATACCGTATACATATCTCATAAATATCAATTATATATCTATAATAGTCCGTTTTTAGAGGATTTATGACTTCGAGTTGCGAATCCTCTTTGTTTCTGTAGAATACAGCGAAGTATATTGAAATAATTACATATCTCAGTTTCTGATATTTTTAATTTTTTATCTTCATTTCTGAACTCAAACATATGCTCTCTCTCCACTGACCACAGTCTCTCTCTGGCGAAGTCAAAATATCTGGATCCAAAAATGCAGCTCTCCCGCTCATTGCCTGTGGACTTTTTTTTGAAAAATTCACTCTCCATAATGTTCCTCGTATCGGTGATGTGATGACATTTCTCGATATTATCAGATCCCTGAATGTGGTAGTAGAATTCGCATGAAATACCCTCAATCTTGATACACGAGCAATGAGTATGGATCATCTCAATGTTGATCTCGTCAAAAAAATCAGAGTTGGGATATTTCTCTTCCCAGCTCTCCTCAAGCGGTTTCGTACGCTCACGATCCCCTATCCTGGTGGATGCAATATCGGGAAGCGACCGATCGATGAGCATATCAGAGGATTCGAAGCATTTGGATACAAAGATGAGTGAAATGGAGATATGTTGCATTTTTCGGGCAATTATAGTACCAATGATGTCCATATATCTGCATGATTCGCTGTGACTGCTACTGAGTATATCCTCATGATCGCAGCATTCAGAAGTGGTCAGACGACTATAGAGCTCGCAGCGATAGAGCCACATGTGATGAATCTGATCGAGTTCCTCAGAACTCTCGGTATCATGATATCAGTATCACATGATCATACTATCGTGATCGACGGCATCAAACATGCACCAGAGGAAGCTAAAGCTACTGTAATCCACGATTATATCGAAAGTGGTACATTTGTGATACTCGGAGCACTCGCTGCAAAAGAAAAAATAACCATCCAGCATGCGAGAATATATGATCTCAGATTCTTCATCGCCAAGTGTCGAGAGGCATGAGTCAGGATGGAGACAGATGAAGAGTATGATACTATCACAGTATATAACTCGATCGATACTCTCAGATCTCTACATTTTCAGACCAATATCTATCCAGGATTCCCGACGGATCTGCAGTCTCCGTTTTCACTTCTCCTTACCCAAGCTGAGTGAGTCTCTCGAGTCCATGAGGTACTCTTCGAGGGTCGCCTCAACTGGCTCGTCGAGATCGAGAAGATGAAGTGACATATCGCTATCATGAATCCTCATGAAGCCCTCATATTCGGAAAGACTGAACTCAAGGGTGCTACGGTATCAAGTTGGGATCTCAGAGCCTGAGTGACGATGATACTGGCAGGTATGATTGCTCGAGGAGAGACAATCATCACCAATGTCGAGTATATCGAGCGTGGGTATGAGGATATCATCGGGAAGATAGCAAAACTGGGAGGGATCATAAAAACAATATAGTATCTTCTTATGTGATATTGAGACTACATCCCATCTAGCTGACAACATAATAAAAAACCACTTACCAGATCACAGATAAAAAAACTCCAACTAGCCTATGCGACTGCTGGAACAATAACTGAATCCGTGAAGAGTCTAGAAGAACAGGAACAAGAAAAGATAAAAAAAGAAATAGAAGATGAATTAAAATTATTTTTTTAATACTCCCCATTGAAGAAACAATTTTTGCTTATCTTCAGGAGTGAGGGATTTTGATTTCTTAATCAATTCTATAGTAGAGGGATTGAGAAGAGATTTTTCTCAAAAAATAGTACATCAATAATCTGAAATACCTTGTTGTGAAGATACAGCCTCTGATTGGATTGCTGTTATGGTATATCTCCGAATCATATCCTTGAGTTCAGATACAGTAGATACCTCAAGATGAGTTGCCTGGTCTATAGCTCGTAGACTCTCTTCTTCCGCTGCGAGTATAGCAATACATCTATCTCCATATCTTTTTGCTATAGTATGCATTTTGATATTTTGTGCTGTAGCTAGATTTTCTTCTGGAGTGGATTTTTTAGTACATCCAGCTCACAGAGAGAGTGATATAGCAAGTATTGCTGTGTTGAATAACCGATATGATTGCATATGCTTCATATGCATATCCTACTCAAAATAATATATTGTCAAATTATATTTTTATTTTCTGATATTTTCTATCCATCTCACACTCCCGATGGCAACAATACATGATATAGCAATAGTGGTCAGGCTGAATAGAGTCCACTCAGTGAATGAATCAGATACATGATAAAATATAGTAGAGATGAGTACACTGATAACGAGACCATGCCAGAGATAGAGACTATAGGAGATACCTGCGAACCAAGTGAAGAGCCTATTATCCATCCATACTCACATATATCGAGAGTATGTCAGGGCAAATATAGCAATCGCCCAGAGTCATGGTACAAGTGGGAATCTATAGGGACTCATCGGGTACGAATATGCGAGATCTGGGACTCATCGGATAATCCAGAGATATGCAAATATAGAGACTATAGAAATACAGAAAGTCGCATCCCAAAAGAAACTCTTTGTCATATCACGGTAACGAGTTACTAGTCCACCGATGATGATCCCCATGATGGAGTAGAGAGCAAATATGAACGGACTATAGTGAGGAAACCATACACTGAGTATACCCTCTCATGGTATCCATGGGAGTGATATCCAGAGATGATGAAGTCCGAGAAATATAATAATATAAGCAATTATTGAACCATATATGTATTTTTTATCTATTCGAGTCAATCATATCATCATGAGAACTGTGAATACATATCACATCATATCATACCCGATGAACCAGAGTGGTCAGTTGACTATAGTAGGGAAAAATGTCGATGGTGATACCCAATTCAAAAATGTGAATCCAGATATAAGTCCAAATAGACTACTCGAGGTAAATCCTGCTAGATAGACACCCCAGACAAATGAGACCATCAAAACAACGTAGTATGCAGGGGCAATTCGCCACCACCGATCGATGATGACCTTGCGAGTATCGGGTTTCTTTTCTCCATGGAGGATATGTCCCCAGTATCCGAGTGACCGCAGCAATCCCGTGAGGATAAAAAATACCGCGACCACCATTGGAAGCATATTCATAAACTGATAGAGAGCCCAGTCCCATGACGCGAGATTCGCGAGTGGTCGGATCTGCTGGATATGATAGATGACAATGAGG
>JAYSSB010000116.1:0-1345 GCA_043720755.1 Candidatus Altimarinota bacterium
AAAATGGCAGTGAAGGGATATGAGGAAAACTGTACATTTGATGATCTGATGGAAGCATTCAAAAAAAATATCGTCGAGGATATGAAGACCTCAGACATCGCAAAACTCCTCGTCAAGACGTGTATCGATCTCGTGAGTGTGGAAAATATCCACTGGGAACATGTCGCTGGTCGACTGGCACTCTTTGATCTCTACAAAAAAGCCTGAAAAAACCGAGGAATCTCACAAAAAGAGATTTATACAGGAGACTCGTATGTAGCATTTTTCGAGAAATATATCGAAGAAGGTCTCTACTACAAGGACTTCATGCAGCACTATAGCAAAGATGATATCAGGGCGGCAGGGGAGATGCTCGCCAAAAAAGGGAAAATCACCGATATGAGCTATGGATATACTACCGTACTATCGCTCGCCAAGAGATATCTCCTCAATCCGAATAAATTCGTCCGTGAGCTCCCACAAGAGCTCTATATGTCGGTAGCACTCTTTTATGCTATTCCAGAAAAAGCAGAGAATCGCCTCGCATTCGCATTTCAGGTGTACGAGTACTGTAGCGAGCAAAAGATCTCACTCGCGACTCCAGCCCTCATCAATCCTCGTACCAACTGGCATCAACTCACGAGTTGTTTCAAGCTCAATCTCGGAGATGATCTCAGATCGATCTATCATGGGATCGAGGATATCGCTCAGATCTCCAAATACGGATGAGGAGTCGGAGTCTATCTCGGACACATCCGGGCTCAGGGTGCAGCGATCCGTGGGATCAAGGGTGCGGCAGGTGGAGTCAATCCATGGGTCAAGGTCATCAACGATACGGCAGTTGCTGTGAATCAGCTCGGAGCTCGTCTCGGTGCGGTATCCGTCACCCTCGATATCTGGCATCGTGATATCTATGACTTCCTCGAGCTCCAGACTGAGTCTGGAGATATCAGGGCCAAGGCATTTGACGTGTTTCCTGCGGTGTCTATCCCAGATCTCTTCATGAAGCGAGTCGAAGAGGATGGCGACTGGTCACTATTTGATCCGTACGAAGTCAGCAAAAAATACGGCAAATGTCTCGAAGATCAATTCGAAACAGAGTTCGAGGAGTTTTATGCTATCCTCGAGACAGATGATACACTCGATATGAAGAAAACAATCAAAGCGAAAGATCTGTTCAAAACATTCCTAAAAACTACTGTCGAAACTGGTATGCCATATGTGTTCTACCGTGATACCGTGAACCGCCTCAATCCTAATAAACACGTATGAAAGATCTACTCGACTCAGCTCTGTACGGAGATCTGTCAGAACTCATCTCCAGCGTCATTCATCGAAGAGGTCATCGAAGATGGCAAGATCGTCA
>JAYSSB010000117.1:0-1343 GCA_043720755.1 Candidatus Altimarinota bacterium
CACCGAAGTATGCAGATCGTCATGGTGGATACACTCGTATCACTCCTCTCAAACATCGAGTTGGAGATGGAGCTCTCCTTGTCAAGCTTGAACTCGTATAATCCTTTTTTTCTTATACTTATCATTTGATTTAGATTATGATTCCTTCGGTCTCTTAATTCCACATTTCATTCGTAGATAAAAATCCGCTACACTCTCTTTTCTCTCCTCACTCCATTTGAATTATGAAAACTCTCTTCTCAAAGCAAATCCCATCAATAGAACGTAAATGGTTCGTTGTAGATGCTGCAGGTCAAAATCTCGGACGTCTCTCTACAACCGTAGCTCGCAAGCTCTCTGGTCGAGATCGTGTGGATTTCACAGCTCATATCGACAATGGTGCCTATGTAGTCATCGTCAATGCTGCATCTATCGCTGTATCAGGTAAAAAAGAAACAGAAAAAATGTACTATTCTCACTCACAATATCTGGGTGGACTCAAGGAACTCAACCTTGCTAAGATGCGAGTCAAAAAGCCCGCACACATCCTCGAACACGCGATCAAGGGTATGCTTCCAAAAAATAAACTTCAAGCTGATATGCTCCTCAGACTCCGAGTAGTCCCAGGACCTACACACCAGTATGAGGCTCAAAAACCAGAAACTCTCTCCATCTAATTCCATCATTTCGCCACTCACCCTAATTATTCTCTCCCATGGCTACAACTCAGTACTCATATGCTATCGGTCGTCGCAAGACAGCTACAGCACAAGTTCGTCTATACTCTGGTAAAGGAGCTTCTACAGTCAATAAACTCCCTATCGACACCTACGTCAAACGAGCTGATCTCTTTCAGACTATCTATGCTCCTCTCAAGACAGTTGGTATGTATGAAAATTTTCACTTTGATGTGATCGTAGCAGGATCAGGAGAATCTGCTCAGGCTCAGGCTATCTCTCATGGTATCTCTCGAGCACTGACTCTCGCCAATAGTGCTCTACGTCAAGCTCTCAAATGAGCTGGTATGCTCACTCGTGATGCACGAAAAGTGGAACGAAAGAAACCAGGTCTCCACAAGGCTCGAAAGGCTGGATCTTGGTCAAAGCGTTAAAAATATTTTTCATCTCTCCTTCTTCAATAATTCTCTATCATGCCTACAATTAGCCAACTCGTCCGATCCAAGAGAAAAGACAATTCTCGAAAGAGCAAGTCTCCAGCTCTCCAGTTCAACAAAAATACTCTCAAGAAACAGATGTCTCCTCTCTCAGCTCCTCAGCGTCGTGGAGTCTGTCTCAAGGTGTATACGAGTACTCCAAAGAAGCCAAACTCAGCTCTCCGAAAGATTGCAAAGATCCGTCTTACCA
>JAYSSB010000118.1:0-1342 GCA_043720755.1 Candidatus Altimarinota bacterium
ATCCTATTTCCCCAACCCTATTCCCCTATGTCTTTCCCTATCGTTGTCAGATCATTCGTATTCAACCCTGAGGGGCAGATCCTCATGACGAGACACCAGGCTGATACACCATGGGTACTCCCAGGTGGTCATGTAAAACCGAGTGAGTCTATCCATGATGCGATGACCCGAGAGCTCCGAGAAGAGTTCTCACTGGATGCTCGATTTTTTGAGATGGACCGGGATGAGATACTCAGACATAGAGGGAAGAAGCTCACTCATCATACTCTCCCGATCGCTATCTACGATCTCTCATATACGGATAAAAACTGAAAAGATAAGTCTCGTACTGAATACGTATTCCTCATGGAGACTGATAGCGAGATCGGAGCGATACAGACTGAGGAGATACACGAGTACAAGTGGTTCGATGCAGATGATATCATCACGATGCGGCCCAATATCGAGACTTGGGATTTTGTCATAGAGATGCTCGAGAATATCCTCGATAGCGGGGATGAAGAATAAAACTATGCATCCAACTCTACACTCTACACTCTCACAATATGATACGATAGTCCTCGTCGGAGGAGGTACAGGTGGGCATATCCAGCCGATAGTATCACTGAATCAGGCTTTACAAGATAACAATCTTCTCTGGATATGAGGATGTGCATCAAATGAGGAAAAAACTGCAAAGGAAAATAATATAGAATTCGGATCGATTCCTACACTCAAGCTCTCTACAACCATATCATGGAAAGTACTGCTGTATCCTTTTTATCTAGTAGCTGGATTTTGGAGAGCTAGAGAACTCCTACAGATAGAGCAGAAATCAACAAAAAATATAGCAGTATTCTCAAAATGATGACCTGGATCAGTCGCCATCGGACTCGCCGCATGGACTCTCTCGATCCCTCTCTATATCCATGAGTCAGATACGATCCCGGGGAGATCCAATCGGATACTTGGGAAATTTGCAACCAAGATTTTCCTCGGATTCGAGAGTGCAGTTCAGTATTTTGATAGAGGAAGATGTGAAACTATCGGGCAAATTTTGGATCCTGTTTTCGATCTCTGGCATTTCAACACTCCAATATCCCAACACTCCGTATCTTGGAAAACCAGCAAGTCCCATATCCTCGTCATCTGTGGGAGCCAGTGATCTCGGACGATATTCGAAGAAATAGTGAAAAACTACTCAAGGCGTGATAAATACGAGTGGATCATATCTCTCGGAAAACTCAATAGTGGTATGCAGAGTAAATTCGAAAAAATCCCAGATTGCCAAGCCCTCGAGTGGATCTCTCAATCAGATATCGCTCACTTGATCCGAAATACTGATCTCGCTATCACTCGTGGG
>JAYSSB010000119.1:0-1341 GCA_043720755.1 Candidatus Altimarinota bacterium
TGGATCTTCTTCAGCGAGCTTATTGAGAGCCATACCCATTTTTTCCTGATCTGCCTTAGTTTTTGGCTCAACCGAGATAGAGATCACTGGCTCAGGAAATACCATACGCTCGAGAAGGATCGGACGGTTGACATCACAGAGTGTATCTCCTGTCTTGGTATCCTTGAGTCCGATTATGGCTCCGATATTACCGGCTGGGATCTCGTCGATCTCAGTTCGAGTATTGGCGTGCATCTGCAGCAGTCGACCGATACGTTCCTTCTCCCCTGATACAGAGTTGAGGACATATGATCCTGACTTGAGAGTACCTGCATAGACTCGGACAAATGTGATACGACCGACAAATGGATCAGTCATGATCTTGAACGCTATAGCACCGAGAGTCTCATTGGGATCTTGTTTGAGAGAGATCACTGTATCGATATCATCAGGGTCAACACCCGTTGCCATACCACCCTTGACATCAAGTGGAGATGGGAGGAGATCGACGACGGCGTCGAGTACGAGTTGGACTCCCTTATTCATGAGGGCAGATCCACACATGAGTGGATAGACCATATCTGCGATGACTCCCTTGCGAAGTCACTGAATAATCTCAGCTTCTGTGAGAGTACCATTTTCGAAGAACTTGTTCATAAGATCATCATCCTGCTCTGCTGCCTTCTCCACGAGGGCTGCATGCCACTTGTCTGCATCAGCCTGATGCGATGCTGGGATCTCCATCTCGATCACCTTCTCTCCCATCTTCCCATCAAATGTATACGCCTTCATATTGATGAGGTTGATGATACCAGAGAACTCGTTCTCCTGACCGATCGGAAGCTGGATAGGGATAACCTTGTTTCCTGCAAGACGCTTGATGATAGACTCGTAGGTCATCATGAAGTTACCACCTGTTTTGTCCATCTTGTTGGCAAATGCGATACGAGGCACTCCGTACTTGTCAGCTTGTTTCCATACGGTCTCTGACTGAGGCTCGACACCCTGAGAGGCATCAAATACTGCAACCGCTCCATCGAGAACTCGCATAGATCTCTCTACCTCGATCGTGAAGTCCACGTGACCTGGAGTATCGATCAGGTTGAGCTGTACTCCCTTCCATGTTGTAGTCGTCGCGGCAGAGGTAATAGTGATACCTCGCTCCTTCTCCTGCTCCATCCAGTCCATCGTCGCACCACCATCATGTACCTCACCGATCTTGTGGTTGATACCCGTATAGAACAGTACTCGCTCAGAGGTAGTCGTCTTACCCGCATCGATGTGGGCACAGATACCGAAGTTTCGGATATTTTTGAGATCCTTGGAAATCGCCATAAAATGTATAATAAAAAAATATTACTG
>JAYSSB010000120.1:0-1339 GCA_043720755.1 Candidatus Altimarinota bacterium
CATTTGTAGAGAGACTTTCCCCTTTTGGCGTACGAGTTGGGATCATGACTCGTATGAACACAAGTCATGAGATCAGATCAACTCTCGAGGATCTGCGAAGTGGCAATATCGATGTCGTCGTCGGGACACATCGTCTCCTCTCTGAAGATGTCAGATACAAGCGACTCGGACTCCTCGTGATCGATGAGGAGCATCGGTTCGGCGTAACACACAAGGAACGAATCAAAAAAATCAGAGCTGGTATCGATATCCTCGCACTCTCCGCAACCCCGATCCCTCGTAGTCTCAATCTGGCACTCTCAGGACTCAAAAAGATATCGATCATCGCAACTCCTCCAAAAAAGAAAAAACCTATCGAAACCATCATCACTAGATGGAATGAGTCAGTCATCGCTCACGCAATATCGTATGAACTGAAGAGATGAGGACAAGTGATCGTATTGCACAATAGAATCAGGGGGATGGATGCACTTGCGAAGGAGATCGAGATGATAGTAGAGAGTAGCACCAAGAATCATATAGAAATCTGAGACTCCTCTGAGCTTTGAACTTCTCAAAAACAAGAAGTTCCTAGGATAATCATCACTCATGGTCAGATGCCAGGAGATGACATCGAGGATCGTATCCACGCATTCAAGAAAAAAGAATACGATATCCTCCTCTCGACTACCATCATCGAGAATGGAGTCAACTTTCTATCCGCCAATACGATCATCATCATCAATCCTGAGGAGTTCGGACTCGCAAGTCTCCATCAACTCAGATGACGAGTCGGTCGACGAGATGCTGATGCCTATTGCTACCTGATGTATAGAAAACCTGAGCTCAGCAAAGATGAAAAAGAACGTCTCATCACGATCGCCAACAATACGCACCTCGGGGCAGGATTCGAGATTGCGATGCGAGATATAGAGATCCGTGGAGCATGAGATGTCCTCGGGATCAAGCAGTCTGGTCGGAGCAAAGATATCGGTCTGACACTCTACTTCCGACTCCTCGAGGAGCGGATCGCTGAGATCCGTGAGGAAAAAAAGAAACGTGAACTCACAAAAATAGAACTGGGTATATCCTATATTCTTCCTGAAAGTTATTTTTTGTCAGAAAGTGATAAACTCAATTTTTTCCGTGAGATAGAATCAGTCGAAACACTCGATGAACTCGATGATATGGAACGTGAAATGGGAGAGAGTGTATTCGGGGATTTATTTCTCATCATCCGGTCTCGACTGATCCTATCAGAGTACAATACGATCAAACTCAGCAAAATAGGGATCAACTATGTATTTGATCTTGCAACCTCTGGTACAGTAGCTGATACGAGGAGATTTTTGGAGCGATT
>JAYSSB010000121.1:0-1337 GCA_043720755.1 Candidatus Altimarinota bacterium
GTGTCACTATATTGCTTGATACAAAATGGACATTCCATATCAGAGTATTCGATAGCTATGATATCTGCTGACTTATTTCCATCGATAGATGCACCAGAAAGGATAGTAGCAACTTCCGCTGGAGTGAGTGTAGCACTGACTGCTGG
The DNA here is from genome assembly GCA_043720755.1 of Candidatus Altimarinota bacterium. GTDB lineage: Bacteria > Patescibacteriota > Gracilibacteria > BD1-5 > UBA2023 > JABFSX01. Next base: position 147 of record JAYSSB010000121.1, read on the forward strand.
AACTACAGGAGGAGTTCCACCTTTAGTGCCTGTCTTTGCTTCGGCAATATACTTTTTCATAGCCTCTATATTGGATGGATTCTGAGGATCATTGACTGATATATTCTGAGCCTGAGTCATCACTTCATAGTTTGCCTTGCCTCCGACCTTGGCGTATTCGATCTCGAGGAGTGCACTCTTGATACCGATAGGATCTACTGAGATACTCGTAGGGAGAGATAGTGAATTACCGGTGAGAAGATAGAGCCCAAATATATTGAGTACGATGAGGATACCAAGAAGTATAGGAGTGAGGTAACTTGTGTTGCATGATTCTGTTTTACCGAGCATAAAAAAAATAATAAAAAATAGACTAATTCATAATATGAGAAGCTCGATCAAAAGCAAAGCGAGATATCGAAAATCCTTTGACAATAACAAATAGAAATATATGAAATATGCAAGATTTCCCAAAAACAAGAAGTTCAAGGCAGAAAAATTTTTTCGAAAGGAGCTTACGAGCCTGTAAGTGAATGAGAAATAAATTTTTATAACGATGAAATTCATAGTTTTTCAGAAATCGCTCTATACTCATAATATGCCCGAATACCTACCATCGCTGCATTATCCATAGAATATATGATCCGAGTTGGTGCGAAGAATGGAACTCAATTAGTATCTGCGAGTCTCTGGATTTTATTTTTGAGCTTGGTATTAGCACTCACGCCTCATGCAAGGAGGATCATTTTGGCATTTTTCTGTTCACTCGCTCTGAGGAGCTTTTTGGATAATATATCCGTCACTACTTCTTCGAATTCGTAGGCAATATGTATCTTTTTTGCATCAGTGAGTCATTCGAATGTGGATATCTGAATATCGATATATCGCTTCACTGAGCTCTTGAGTCCAGAGAATGAGAAGTCGAGAGAGTCCTTGTCGAGCAATACAAGCGGGAAAATACCCTTGTATTCTCCAGCATAGTGAGTGGCGAGATCAGCGATTTTTTTTCACCCTGGGAAACCCATACTGAGCATCTTCGATACTTTGTCGAAACACTCCCCTGCAGCATCATCGTGAGTCTGTCCGATCATCTCGAGATCAAAAAGTGATCTCCACTGATAGAGCTCAGTATGTCAGCCAGAGACGGTTAGCACTATCGCTGGGAATATGATATCTGATTCCTTTCTCTCCAGCAAATTAGCAAAAATATGA
>JAYSSB010000122.1:0-3754 GCA_043720755.1 Candidatus Altimarinota bacterium
CAGCAAGAATCAAGTTAAGTCTCTTGGCTGATGCTAATATCACAGGGTATTTATCGCAAAATTCTGATACATCATCAAATATGAGATCATTCACTGCTATTACTGTACTTGTTCTATGTCTATCTCAAGTAGGATTTGTCGTAAGATCTCATATTGAGATTGAGTTAGCATCTCAGTTATCAGTTAGGGTGAGTTCAAGTCAGAATTTTTTGCTATAAAAACTTATAGGAGATAATGTATCGGTCATAAAAAATAGTTATATTAAAATCAATATAACTATTTTTATTTTTCTGTCAAATCTATGCCCCAAACTTAAATAGCATCACATCTCCATCCTGTACAATGTACTCTTTTCCTTCCATTTTTACTTTCCCCTTCTCACGAGCTCCTGCCCAGCCCCCGAACTCGATGATATCCTTGTAGTTGACGGTTTCTGCTTTGATGAATTTTTTCTGGAAATCGGTATGGATGACTCCTGCTGCCTCTGGTGCTGTATCTCCGCGATGGATCGTCCAGGCTCTGACCTCGATCTCACCCGCTGTAAAGTAGTACTGGAGTCCGAGGAGATCGTAGCACTTCCGGATAATTGCATCCATAGGATTGTGATCGACCCCCATATCCGCGAGGAACATCTTCTTGTCTTCGTCTGAGAACTCGATCATATCCATCTCGATTTTTGCTGATACTAGGAGTACTGGGATCTGAGGATCCATGATGCCTGTCATGGATCTGAGCTCTGACTCTGGTGTATTGATCGCATCCTCTGCGACATTGACCGCATAGATGAACGGCTTGTTCGTGAGGAGGTGAAGATCGGATATCATCAGTTTCTCCTCGTCTGTCATCTCCATGAGTGATACGATCTTGCCATCTTCGAGTTGCGTCTTGACTCGTGCATAGATCTCTTCACGAGCTTTTGCTTCTTTTTCTCAGGCTCTGACTTTTTTCTGATTGTCACCGATTCTCCGATCGATCGTGTCGATATCGGCGAATATGAGCTCGAGATTGATGATTTCGATGTCTCGGCGAGGATCGAGTGACCCTGAGACATGATGTACGTTGGTATCATCGAATGCCCGAACTACCTGGAGGATCGCATCTACAGAGCGGATATGAGAGAGGAACTTGTTCCCGAGTCACTCCCCTTTTGAGGCTCACTCGACGAGTCCTGCGATATCAACGAACTCGACCGTTGCTGGGATGACTTTCGCACCATTTACTACTGCTCGGATCTGCTCGAGGCGTTCATCATTGACATTGACGATACCAGTATTGGGCTCTATAGTACAAAATGGGAAGTTCGCAGCCTCGGCGGCGTATGACCGAGTGAGAGCATTGAACAGAGTAGACTTACCGACATTTGGGAGACCGACGATACCGACTTGCATGATGGTGTGGGGTTAGAGATTGATACGTTGTACTGGAGTAGGCTTGCTCTGAGGGAATATATTCCCCGTCAGGATATGATATCCACCCAATATCGTAACTACGATTATGACTATCATATAGAGTCGCATCACGATCGTGATATATCGAGAGTATTGACGATAGTCACGGATATGCATCGAGAATATAGCGATAAATCCAAACACTCAAAGAAGTATGAGGGTGTAGATACCAAAAAGTACGTAGTTGATCATAGAAAAAGTATATCGAAATATACTTTTTTCGCAAATCAGAAACATATCAGAATTATCTACAATCTCTCTGTTTGTAGCATCGCTTTCCTATTTGCTGATTGCTACTCGAGAGCTCGAGTATATCTGATACTGTGACAAATGTGAACTCCTGTGATCGCAGCTTCGCTATGATACTCGCCACACTCGCTACGCTCTCCTCGTGGATATCATGCATGATGAGTATATCTCAGGCTCTTGCATCGGCTATACTGGCGATATTGCTCGCTACACTCCGTGTCCGCCAGTCACGAGAGTCTATCGACCAGAGAGCAAATACCATCGGTATATCTATCAACATCCCCGTATTGGTGTCGCCATACGCTGGACGAAAAAGAGATGGATATATTCATATTGCCCTATATATTGCCTGATCTGTGATATAGATTTCTTCTTGTATTTTGGATGGAGAGAGCTTTGTCAGGAGTGTATGTGAGTATCCATGATTCCCGATTTCGTGTCACTCATTGTATATTCTTTTGAGTATATTCGGGTAGAGTTCAGCATTGCGACCCAGGACAAAAAATGTTGCCGGAACACCCTCCCGCTTGAGTATATCGAGGAGGAGCTCCGTATATCGAGGAGATGGACCATCATCGAATGTGAGGGCGATCATCTTGGCTGGATATGAGATCTCTCCGGTCAGAGTCAAATCTACTCCCCTATTGTACCTATCAAAAAAATACATCGAACTCGCTATGCGGATCGGCTCGTTGGATCCGATGTAGAGTACAAAATCACTCCCATCCTGTCGTACATCATCGAATGTTGCATAGTCAGCTATGAGTGATACCTGTTTCCCGATAGAGCTACTGAGGAGAGGCTCTGCATATCGAGTGAGCGTATAGATATATCTCGGGCTCATGATAGAGTCAAGTGTGATACTCGTTCTAGTTGATAAGTCAATAAGAGTCTCTCGGGTATCTCAGGAACTACTCGTACTCGCTATAGCTGTATTGACTACTGATGAAAGTTCTCAGACGTGCTCATATGAATATGCCAAAAATGCTCCTCATACGAGAAGCAGTAGTGTCAACAAGATGATACGATATCGGCCAAGAGTCATATAGATGAGTATAGCAAAAAGCCATAGTGAGTCAATCGATTATTTCACGTATTGTGCAATCCTCGTATTCATCGTTGCTACAGAGAACTCGATTGCTCGATCACGACAATCCGCCTGCATATTTGTGAAGGTTTCTAGGCTTGTGCTTTGTACTATACTGATGAGATGATTCTCTAGATCATCAGTATCGATCAGATATCCAGTGCTCCCCGCTATCATACTCTCCCTATATCCTCATTCATCTACTGCGATCACGGGCACTCCACATGCCATCGACTCGATAGCTACCATCCCGAAGTCTTCATTTTTACTCATACAGATACTCGCGATCCCACCAGAGATGATCTGAGGGAGATGACTGTTGTCTGTGAGCTCATGGAATACTATATTCGGATATCATCTACCGAGCTCTATGAATTCATCTTTTTGGCTATCGTGTTCTCCGTAGAGTATGACGATATTGCGATCTGGCATCTTCTGGAATGCTCGGATGATGGTATCTATTCTTTTCGCGTGAGTGAGCCTGGAGAACGAGAGATAGTATTCCTTATTTTGAGTTCATATTCACTCTATTGCGAGTATTTGCGATACTGATTTTTCATCAAAAATATCAAATTTTTCTATATCGACACTCGGATATATCACGATAGCATCATCTCGACCACACCACTCGGATATTCTTTTTTTATTGGTCTCTGAATTCACGAATACTATATCTATCTTGCTCAATTCCCTCAAATATAACCATCTCAGAAATACTGAGAATATGAGAAATAGTGGACGAGCGAGTAGTGGTACTTTTTTTAGATATTGTGATCGCTGATCAAAGAGATGACGAGAGATGGAGTGAGCGTAGTAGTAGGTTTTTGTATTTTTTTTGGTTTTCCAAATGCCTGTGATCGCTTCGTTCGAGAAGAGGATAGTATCGTACTTTTTGGTAATATTGCTCGATTGGAAAAATTTCCATTTCATTCGGATAAATCCAATCATCCCCTTTTTCCATCCGAGATCT
>JAYSSB010000123.1:0-10725 GCA_043720755.1 Candidatus Altimarinota bacterium
AGTAACTCAAACATAAAAATATATTAGATTATAAAATCATGATGTAGCTCATCATATATGTATCTCTATCAATATTCTCTTCATAATCTCTATAGAGAAAATCGTATATGCTCACACACAAAACGCTTCAAATATATTTTGAATAAAAGCATTTGGATCATCTTTCATAGGAGAAAATAATCGAGTAAACGTTTTTATAAAAGTCATAATCGGGAAAATATATTATTTCTTCTTTGCTGGAGTTTTCTTCACAGGAGATTTTTTTGCTGGGGTTTTCTTGGGAGCTGGTTTTTTTACCGCTTTCTTTTTTTCCTTGAATGCATCAGGTACCTGATCTGATATTATGTCTTTGATATCCTCTAGAGTGAGTGCCTTGATCTCCTCTATTTCTATGATTTTCTTGGTTCATCGCTTGAGGTAGACATTCTCCTTACCGAACTTGATAAACGGTCCATATCGTCCATTCTCGACTGAGATCTTCAGCTCTGGCCAATTATGGATATAGCGATTGGCCTCTTTGTCGACTTTGTTCGCTATCAGCGTATTTGCCTCTGTCTCAGTGAGGTTATCAAAATCGAACCGAGCAGGCACATTGATATAGAGAGTTTTCCACTTGAGAAATGGTCCGAATCTCCCCTTCCCCTTGGTATACCCGACTCACTCATAAGTACCAACTGGTGCATCTTCGACTTTCTTGGCTTCGATGAGTTCGACGGCCCGAGTATGATCGACCGCCTGAGGATCCTCTGACCTCGGGATCGAGATGAACGCCTCTCCCCACTTCACATATGGACCATATCTCCCTTGTCCGACGATGAGTGGCAGATCTTCGTATGATCCGATATCCTTCGGAAAAGAAAAGAGCCCAAGAGCCTGTTCGAGTGTGACATCTTCGATGTAGATCCCTGGTGTCAGATTTGCGTAGCGGGGTTTCTCCTCTTCAGCGAGCTCTCCAGGTGCACCAATCTGGATCACAGGACCGAACCGACTCATACGAGTCAGTACCGTCCGACCCGTCGCAGGATCAGTTCCGAGTATACGCTCTCCAGAGAATCTGCCCTCCGCACCGAGTGCCGACTCGATCGACTCATGGAAAGGCGTATAAAATTCTCCGAGCATCTGCGTCCACTCCAGCTTGCCATCAGCAATCTGATCAAATCGTGACTCTACCTCAGCCGTGAAACTATACTGCATAAATCCTGAGAACTCCTGCTCGAGATAATCTACCACGACAAATGCGATATCGGTTGGGGCGAGTTTCTTGGCCTCGAGTACCACATAGCCTCGATCCTGGATTGTCTGGATCGTCGGTGCATAGGTCGATGGACGGCCGATCCCTTCTGACTCAAGTTTTTTCACAAGCGATGCCTCTGTATATCGTGGTGGTGGGAGTGAGAATTTTTGATTTCCAGCGAAGTTCTCGGATTTCACTTGCTCTCATTTTTTGACAGCTGGGAGTTTCTTGGATTCACTTTCTTCGTCTTGTTCCTCGTCTGTACCCTCGATATAGAGCTTCATAAACCCTGCGAATTTGATCACTTCTCACTTCACAATCCAGTCCTCGGTCAGTGCAGATATAGGAGAAAAATGATACGTCGTCGTCTCGATCTGGGCCTCTTGCATCTGCGATGCGACTGTCCGCTCCCAGATGAGTCTATAGAGCTTGGCCTCTACAGCATCGAGCCCGATACGATCTGGACTCTTAGCGATCTCTGTAGGACGGATTGCCTCATGAGCCTCTTGTGCACTCGCTTGTTTAGTTTTGTATTTTCGACCATTGGGCATCGCATATTCCTGACCATACTCCTTGATGATAAAATCCCGAGCTGATCAGATAGCAAGATCCGACAGGTTAACCGAGTCAGTTCGCATGTAGGTAATGTGACCGTTCTGGTAGAGTCTCTGAGCGATATCCATCGTCATCTTGACGCCGTATCCGAGCTTGCGAGATGCCTCTTGTTGGAGAGTAGAGGTCGTGAACGGAGCTCCAGGAGTCCGAGTCCCTGCTCTTACCTCACTCTCACTCAGGACAAATTGTTCGCTACGCGAGAATGTGAATATCAGATTTCATCTTTTGTCCTTCTGAGTATTCGCCACACTAAAGTCGATCCCATGAGTCGTAAAAAATCCCTGAATATCTGCCTCGGTTTTCATACGAGCTGGCTTGCCACCGACCTTGGCGAGTTCGATCGTCATCGGAGTTGTACCACCGATTTTGGCCATGATCTTCCATGATTCCTCAGGAACAAATGCTCGGATCTCTCGTTCTCTTTCAACCAATATTTTGACAGCCACTGACTGGACTCGTCCAGCGGAGAGTCCTGGTCGGACTTTTTTCCAGAGTACTGGCGATACCTCATATCCTACGATACGATCCAGTATTCGACGAGACTGTTGAGCATTGACGAGATCGAGATAGATACGGCGTGGAGTCTCTATCGCATGTTCGATAGCGGTCTTCGTGATCTCATGAAATACTATACGATCTACTGATGTCGGATCGAGTCCGAGTGCCATACAGAGATGCCATCCGATCGCTTCCCCTTCACGATCCTCATCGGTCGCTATCCAGATTTTATCGGCTTCTTTGGCGAGTTTTTTGAGCTCTGTGACTCGTTTCTTTTTCTCAGGGGATATCTCATATGCAGGGACAAATCCTCCAGCGATATCGACTCCCATATTCTTGGCTGGGAGGTCTCGGATATGTCCGAATGACGCCTCCACTCTATAGTCTGATCCGAGGAATTTTTCGATAGTTTTTCCCTTTGCTGGAGACTCTACGATCACGAGATTTTTGGCCATATATGTATGATTAACTTGTCTAGAGAGTAGTGTGAGTCAAGAGAAAGTCAAAAGATTTTGGAAAAAAGATCCTTTTTAGGGATCTTTTGTGTCTACTTTTTTATAATAATTTTTGTGGCTGCTATCTTGCGATCCGCATAGTCTACAACATCTCGGATCACGAGCTTCTGGACTGCAGAGATCAGAGTTTCCATGAGGGCATAGTCTGGTTGGGAGTTTAGAGTTGGGATTTGAATTTTGAAATCTAAGCTCTGGGAACTTCGTAACTTATTGCCAAAAGAGAATTTTCAATTTATTCATGTTTTCATTGATGCTGTAAAAAAAAGCATTAACTCTTTTGAATATTTTTTTTCATCGTTCCAGTATACACCTGTATCATCACCTGCTCCAAAGTCATAATTCCGATAGAAAACATTGCCAAAAATATCTACCGTAATAGCATTTTTAGGAAAATTTGCGGTAGGATTTGAGATATAATTTACCACTCCAGTATTTGTTGTACCAGCCATGACAAAAGGGATATTTCCTGCAATTTGGTCGTCTTTTTTGAGTCTTCTTCCTTGAATAATTTTATTGAAAATGCTTGCATAAGCATATCCTTCGAACTCCATTTTTCCACTTTCAAAATCCTCTAAAACTCTCTCCTCTTCACTTGTCAGAGTATAATCCTTGAGTCCTGTCACTATCAAGTAAGCGTCTAGCTCTACTAGACGCGAAGCGTCTAGCTCTGCTACGAAACTCTCCATAAAATCAAAATCTATTTTTCCATTTTTTGTTGGAAATTTAACTATCAAACTTTTGAGTTTTTCTAAAGTTGGGTAGTTGCTATATCACTCTGAAAAAACTTCATTGAGTGATTTATTGATAACCGAAACACTGAAAAGTGATATAAATTTCTCAGACTCCATTTTTGCAGCAAGTATAAATATATTTTGACTTGCATACCACTCCTTTTCTCGTAATTGTGCGACTATTGTTCCGATTTGACTCACAGAAATAGCATTTGCTGGATTAGGTTCAATATCTAATCTTTTAATATATCCTTTAATGCCATTATTAGCTCGAGTTCTTCACACAAATTCAATAAGATTTTTTTGTTTTATATCAAAAAGTTCTAGTTTTCATTCATCAAAACTTTTTACTGTCTTTACATCAAATAAATCCTCGATCCTATATTCGCCCCACTCCACTTTTGACAGTTTTTCTTGAAGTGAGGCTGTTATTTTCCCAGGTTATCAGGAGTATTATGTGAATTTTTGAGTAAACTCGACACTTCCCATGCGAGATAGTCAGAGACGGTCTTCTGGAAGTCGGTAAGAGTAGGCTTGGTATCGATGGGTGCGGATTGATTCCAGTCGGCACCATTCGATGGATCTATTGTACCCTCATAGTATTCTCGCTCAGTGAAGATAGAGAGTTTTGATCTGCCGAATCTGACGAGACTGATGAGTTCTTCGTAACGTTCCTTTGCCTGATCTGTGTCTCGGAGATTGTGACTGGCTTTTGCTTTTTTACGATTGGATCTCGTATACCCGTCTTCGGAGAAGTCGATGAATCGCACTATCTCATCTTTCTCATGTTTCTCTCCTACCTTGAACACATAGATATTGGTCTGGACGCTCGCCTTCCCGATGAAGATATCTATCGGCATCTTGATACTCGCTACGAGCGTATGTCTCGCGAGTATTTTTTTGTTGTACTCTCGGGCTTTGCCTGAGCCTGCAGAGTTCTGGATGATGATAGCGGCATATCACTTGTGCATCATAGAGAGTGCCTTCTCGACGAATACCATACCATTACCAGGAGCTGAGTACGGAGGATTGAGGATGAATGCATCTGCAGGGAATCTTTCATTGGTTTTTCCATAACCATACTTTCCATCGAAATCACTCAAAGAATCTTTATTGAGGATATTGGAGCTCCCATCCCCCATCATGATCATATTCAAGATAGCGAGCATATAGACACTTGAAAGTATCTCAAGTCCAAGGAGTTGTTCTGCTTTGATTTTGATTTCTTTCTGCAAGAGCTCATCTGGAGAAGTAATCGTATTCTTGGCATCTATGAGCATCTCGTTCATCGCAGCGACAAGGAGTCCAGCAGATCCAGTAGCGAAGTCCCAAACAAAAGAATCTTTATTCACTCGTGAGAGTTTGACGAGGAGCTTTGATATATAAGATGGAGTCAGTACTACATCGTTGAGTTTATCTTGCTGAAATCCGAGCCATCCGTACATCTCATTGAAGAGCTTGCCTGTGAAATCAGTCGTGAGTCCGATCTTATAATATATTCCTAGATCATCGATGATCTTCACAAATACTCTTTTTAGCTGACTTTCGCTATCAACTACCTTATTGATATTCCCAGTGAGGAGAGTATTAGAGAGAGTATTGAGTATCAGATTCTTTTTCTCTTCGGGAATTTGTTTTTCTTCGAGGAACGCTTTTATTTTTCTCACTATTATCTCTCCGTCAGTATTTCCTTTTTCTGGAGAAGATTTGAGATCTGATTTTTCGAGTGGAGCAACCTTGCCAGGTATCCCAAGTGTTGCGATGATAGATGCAGCTACGAGATATACTCGTTCATCTTCGCCGAGTCCTGTTTCATCTTTGTAGATATCATTGTTGAGTTTCACGAGACTTGCATCGATCTCTCTTTCTCGTTGTTCTTTGATAGTATCTATCTCTTCTTGTGAAAGACTCAAAGTTTTGACTTGTGAGATAAAAGCATCAAAACTTTCCTTTTTGAGAAAGGATAAATCTGAAAATTCGCCCACCTTTTGCCCGATACCAAAATTGGATTTTGACACATAGTACACGCCGATCTCATATTGTATTTTTCCACTTTCATCTTTATGACCTGTCATACCGATAGAGATGATGTCCGTATAGTTCGTATGATGCAGTATAGCATTCGCATAGTGTACTGCCCCGTTGACTGCATATCCGTTGATATTTTTCAGATTCGGTTCATTTTTTTCTGTTCTATTGTCTACTTGCCCGTGAGCATCGAGTTTCACGAGTTTATCTTTATAGCCCTTGTATTCTATCAGGATAGGGTAGTCATTGAGGTTTTTATCTCGCAATAGTATCTTGGCATCTACACGATTCCCTCCTACTCCTCCATTTTTGGAATAGTAGTCAAGGAGTGCTTTATCTATCTCACTATTTACAGACTCTTGTTCGAGTCTATAGTCGAGCTTATATGATTTCATCCAGCCATTTGCTAGATCTGCAATATTCGGTTCTATAGACTGTATCATTTTTGCGTCTTTCATAAGTGTATATATATGTCCCGATGAGAAGATAAAGTATTGGTATTGTAGTCTTTTTTCTGATTTTACAATTCTTTTTGTACGAATACACACAATAAAATCATCACACAGGATAGATCATCTATATCTACTTCTCAGATAAATACAAAAAAATACCTATGAAATCTAGGAATAATACTATGTTTCTATGATGATGGAGATGATCCTGACCGACCGTATCCGCTCTCTTCGTGTCTATATAGACGAGGTCAAAGCTGTAACCAAAATTGATTGTAGGAAAAATGGAGAAAAATGCAAATTATTTTTTGTGAGATTGATAGACAAATGCTGGCCAAAAATTGAATAACTCAAATCCAATATGATCAATCTCAAAATACCTGCGTACATCCGATATATTCTGGAGAGCATACTGATACTGGACAAATCTCCCTCCAACTCGTAGTGACGCCTGGGCTGATCTCAATATATGATCCACTCATTCATGCGAAATACTCCCGAGAGGAAGTGTAGAGATGACTACGTCGACAGATCCAGCCTCTACGATATCTGTGATATGAGCAGCACTCATATCATATATCTCACACTGTGTACCGTATTTTCTCTGGAGCTCTGCGACACGCAGAGGATCATTCTCGATGACGATGAGTCGAGTATGCGACGACTTGCGAGCGATGAGTTGTCATGTCACTTGGCCATATCCAGCACCGAGCTCGACTATCGTATCTACTCCATCTATCTGAGCGAGTGATATGACCTTGCGTACCAGGATTGGTCCAGATCCGAGTCCATACCCGATGTCTGACCAGAATTTTTTGGTCCAGAATTTGAGATCCATAATAGAGAAAAAAGTACCGATATAGTATCGATACTTTTTAAAATGCAAATGTTTTCTTGGATTCAATATTTCTCAAAAACAAGAAGTTCGAGGCAGAAAAATTTTTTTGATAGGAACTTACAAATAAGTAAGTGACTAAGAAAAAACTTTTTATAACGAAGAAATTCGTAGTTTTTCAGAACTATTATCGCATGATCTTGAGAAATTCTCGGATCTCCTCCATCTCCTTATCCGATATACTCGCTCACTTGACTGATGCCTTCTCGATAGCACAGAGGATCTCCTCGTTGATAGCCTGTCCGAGGGCTGATCTGACGGCAGAGAGCTGTTGGATGATCTCACGCACTCCATCCTCATCCTCGATCATCTGGATGACACCACGCAGTTGCCCCTCGATACGGCGAAGCCTGTTTGTTACACGTTTTTTTTGGTCTAGGTCTTTGATTTTCATAGTTCAAATAGAGTGAGGGAATAGAGCTTGTTCACATTTGCGAGCGGAATACAGAACCAAGAGACCGTAGGGCTCATAGTATTCTATATATAATAGATATACAGGGTCAATACTCCCCAGTAGTATATGTGATTTTTTGTACTTTGCAAGTTTTTTATGTGAAGTATCGATAGCCGATAAAAAACTTCCATTTTCTGATATTTTGTCTATACTCGTACTATCATAATCTCTTGATTGTTATGGAAAAGACTATTCTGACTCTCGTGACAGAGTTCTGGCGATGACTTGGCATCGAGATAACAACGCTCTCAGTTGTACCCTCTGGAGATGATATCGATATCCGTATCGAGACACCAGATAGTGCTCTTGTGATCGGTATCCATGGCAAAAACATAGAACTCTTCCAGCATCTTATCGGACGTCTCATAGAGAAAAAATTGAGCAAATTCGTACATATACATCTCGAGGTCAACGACTACGTCAAAATGCGAGATGCCAAGTTATACGGATTTATCGACTCCAAGATCGCACTCGTCCAGTCATCAGGAGTACCCGTCCGTATGGCGAGCCTGACTCCATACGAACGCAAAAAAGCTCATAACTACATCGCAGAGAAGCATATCTCAGGACTCTCAACCCAGAGTGAATGAGAATGAAGCGAGAGAGCACTCATGATACGCTACACAGGGAATATCCTATCGTGAATTCCTATAGTTGCGGCTCATATTTCGGATGATGGTATTGGTATCTAGATCTACTGTATGCATCGATATATTATTTTTGTTGTCATCTCGATTATAGTTCTCTCTGGATGGGGATTTTTGTCATATGGTACCTGACCAGGATATCAGAGCTATCTCGACAACTGGGAGTATAGGCGTCTCCATCCGGAGCTCATCCCAGCACCAGATATGATCCGATTATTCGATATGGGACATACGACGAGCTATGCGAGCTATAGTTGGTTATCGCTGATCCAGTATATTGGGGACAATGTTGGGGGCAATCGATTTCTCGACTTTTCTCATCGGATGCTCTCTCAGATCACGAGTCTGCATCCCTATTTCACGAGACCCTATGAGATCGACCTCATATTGGCACCGGTATCAAGTGGCGAGAACATGACTATAGAGCAAATAGCCAAAAATAAAACCATCATAGCCAATGCTATCGAGCTCGGAAAAAAAGGGATACCGATCCTCTGCAACACAGCGAAAATCGCCAAAATACAAGAGAGTCCGATATCTGATACTCTCTGGAAAGATACCTCAGTCAAAAATCCCTGTGCCAGTGGTATGCTCCCATACTATATCGCATTCACACTGCATCAAACTGGGGAGAACAAGACCGAGGCAAGCACCTACTACAAGATCGCTACGATGAATAATGATGCTCCCCAGGTCAGTCGTATTCTCTCTATTCTTGCACTCTCAGCAGATGGCGACTACCTCGCTACAGCGACCAATTTTGCACTCATAGGGTCAAGTGGCTACGATGTAGAGCCGTATACCTGTCGGACGCTCGCTATATCTCTCACAAGAGATCTCATCAGAGAGAGAAAACCAGATATAACCTGGATAAGTGAGCTCAGGAGGCAAGAGTCCTCCCTCGAGGATACACGAGATCCTCGCAATCCCCTCTCAAACTCGAGTGATAACTGCTATGATATGACGACTCGTAGTATCAAGGCGATCTATCTGGACTATATCGCAGATATGGCTAAGTGAACCGATGCAAAAAATGGGGATGATCTCATAGATCTCTGAAAACTCGATCAAATACCTACTATCAAATCTCAATCTGGGTATAGCGTATGACAAAAAGGCGGAATCTGGGAATATCAAGCAAGATAAAATATTTGGAAATATATCTATATTCTCTATACTCTCCTTATGCTCAAATTCGACCCTATCACTCTCGCTGACTGGCAATCTCGCAATATCAGATCGATCTCTCTCGAGTTCATCGCCTCTGGCTGTGAGGGTACGAGTATAGCTATCCATGAGAATACAATACTCCCCTCCTATATCCCGATCGCCAACAGTAGTCTCGATATCGTTGTCTATATCGCTCTATGAACTGAGTCTACTCTCAGTGAGGCCTATATCACTCGTACGGGGAACAAGTGGATCATGAAGAGCGAAGACGTACTCACGAGATGCGGATGTGGCAAGAGCTTCGGGATAGTGACTGGCGACAACAAAATCGATAAAATCAAACTATTGAAATCCAAACTCGCAAAAAGTAAGGGAATAGTCCACAACTCATAATAAAAATCCTCCAATTCCGGAGGATTTTTATTTTACAATATTTTTATTTCTTATTACAGATTGCCTTGTATCCATCAGCTACTGTAGTATTTTTTGCATACGTTGCAATCACATATCCCTCACACGCTACTGCTGCAGAGAGCTGATTGATAGACTTGATACGATCGATCTCAGTGAGTGCCTCATTGTACTTGGCAATGATGAAATATGTCCGATACCTGATACGTAGCACATCGAGAGTAGGCGTATTGGCCGAGAGCCAATTGTTCGAGAGTGAGATCGTCGTGAGATATCTCTTGGCCGTATAGGCAGCCTCGATATCCGCATAGGTCACACTACTCACGCCAGTTGGAGGAGGAGTTACGATAGTAGTACTACCGCTACCACTCGCTGTTGGAGGAGTGATCACAGTCGACATACGAGGATCAGCGACAAATATTCGCTTGACACCTGGAAATATATTTTTCCCAGTTTTTGTAATATAGTATCCTGTTGCAGGGTTGTATTCAAAGAATCAGATCAGCTTCCGAGCAAAAGTCGTCTTATCGAACTGGTAGAGGATCTTGGCATCATATATCCCAGTTCCTGATGCTCCCGTATAGACGATATCGACGAACACATGATCGAGTGCACCTGATTGGACGAACTCATATCATCCGATTCTTGCATTTTTTGGCATGAGATAGGCATCTCGGACCTTGTCCCAATCTGTAGTCACACGTCTGATGAATCCAGCATATGATACCCCATAGATCTTGGAGATATTGGCATATACAGCCTCTCCACTGAGCGTCATAGGAGAAGTTGGTGGAGTCGTCGGTACTACCTTGGTATCAGTAGTAGTGACTCCTGTAGCTATAGGGGCAGGAGTGATAGATGTAGTAGATGTAGGGGTCGTTGAGAGTATTCCAGAAAATGCTGAGAGGGGGATTTTGATCCCTGCCTTTCGCATCTCCTCACGCATGATCGCATTCTCTCATTCGAGATACTTGACCCTGACACTATACTGATCGAGGAGTGCCTTGGTCTGAACAATCGGATCAGCATCGAGAGCATATACACTCGAGAGAGATGAGGCGAGGATGATAGCAAG
>JAYSSB010000124.1:0-1296 GCA_043720755.1 Candidatus Altimarinota bacterium
TATCGATGTTACAGAGAATCTGAGCAATATATCGCTCTTTCCATGTGATATATTTTTGTATTTTGAGAGGGAGTTTTTTGTATTCTTCGATACGTTGGAGATTGGCTCTGATACTCGCGAGGAATGCTCCATTTTGGAACTTCGCCTTTTGATCCAGACACGCCTGAGAGGTGTCAGTGACACACCAGTTTTTTCAAGCATTCTCTGCTTCGGTTTTATAGGCACTGAGTGATCTCTCGTATTTATCGAGCTCTCGCTTATCTATCCATGGGATATTGATAGGTATATTAGTCTGTTTTATAGAAACAAATGGGAGCTTACCAATAAAACTATATGCAGACTTCATCGCATTGAGTGTTCCCTTCGTACTAGATACAGTTCACTGGAGTCAACTTGGTACTCATTGAGTTGTTTTTGGTATACTATTGTAGGAATTGCTCATCCCCTGTTTCATATTCTCGAGATTTGCACTGGAGTATTTTGCTCAGAGATTTTTGGCGAAGTCAGCATAACTTGAGTCAACTTGGGCATTTTGACCGAAACTCGTCGGAGGTACAACGGTCAGATTCGGTGGAGTGAAGAGTGATGTTGTGATCTCCTCAGTCTGACGAGTGAGCCAATCCATGAGAAAATCTGGGAATGCGGCAATACGTTTATTTTTGACTTTGATCACCGATCCGATATCTGCCACTCGAGTATTGGAGTCGATCTCTATATTGAGCTCTGTTCCGCCACTTGATCAGCCTCCGACAGAGAGGAGTGGACCAATATTGGATGATCTCGGACCTCGACGACTTATACCAGTGTAGATAGACGTGAGTTTGGTAGGATTCGGATTTTTGATATAGTTGACGATACTCTCCGTGAGAGATGCATCTTCTTGTTCTGTAGTGGCATGAGCTTGTGGCTTGCAGCTCGATGCATTCCAGGTATCTCATCCGACTCATCCGAGTCCAGATATACCACTCACATCACCATCTCATGCGGATCCATCTCACTTACAGACGTTCATCGGTTTGGTGATGACGATACAGTTCCCTCACTGGACAAGTGGAGAGAGTCAGCGTGGTGGTATCTGTCACATAGAGCTCGCAGGTCATCCGAGACAGATCGCTGTACCCATACCGAGTGTCAGAGTCGGCGTGACAAAAATACGGAGAAAATTGGTAGCATCATTAGTGCCAAGATATCATCCAGCATTGGGAGTATTGGATGAACAAGTACTCGTATATCCTATTGGAGATATAGGCCATACTGCTGGCATAGGGAAACATCCCCACGTCCCATAGATCGGTA
>JAYSSB010000125.1:0-3695 GCA_043720755.1 Candidatus Altimarinota bacterium
GAGAGAGTTCCATATTTTCTACTTTCCTGACTTCACTCTATTGCAATTGCGACAGAGCATCTGACAATTGAGAGCATTGGTCCGACCACCCCGAGACCAAGGATCTATGTGATCCGCCTCCATCTCGCTGAGGTCAAAATGAAGTCCACAATGGGTACATATCCCCTGTTGCCGCTCATATGCCTCTCGCTTCATCTTATCCGTAAAGGCTCGAATAGAGAGAAACTTCTCCTTACCTGTCAAGATATATTCGTAGATTCCTGATTTCTTCGTGACGTCTTCATCTTGCATAAGCAGAGTTATCTCGGATTCGAGTTTTGCTGCATCGAATCCCTGACCCTGGAACTGATTATAGAGACTTCACCATCCAACTCAACGCATCTCTCGGCGATAGTTCGGGAATATGGCCTTGGTCCAGGTGATCACATTCTGATAGTATGACCAGAGTTCATACGCATTCGGATTGTGTTGGTTTTGTGACATATATACCTCTATCTCTCCATCATTGATCCAGCTGATAGCTGTCTCCAGATACTCCTGTCGGATCGGCGAACCCGTGAGGTAGTCGCTCCCGAGTCCGTATGCTGGACACCCAGTCTTGCTGAAGTGTCTCTTGGCATCAGTGAGCCAAGTTCCTGTATAGATCGCATTGCGGAGCTCCTGATCCGTGAGCTTCTCGCCTGCGATATTGATCGTCTTGAACCAGTCGAGTTTTTCTCGGTCGTTGCCCTCACAGAAGTATACCATCAGCTTGTAGTCGAGTATCTGCTCGCGTTCGACATCTTCGAGATTATGGAAGTACTGATAGTTGAGAGAAAAATTCCCCGCCACATACTCACAGATACTGATCGTCCGCTGTTGTCCATCGAGCACCTCATAGGTATCATCCTCGTTCTTGACCCAATAGAGGACATTGAGTGGGAAATCCCGCATCAGAGTCTCGATCACGGCATCTCGCTGCTTGTCGCGATAGACGAACTCTCGCTGATATTTGGGGCGGATATTGAGCCTGCCACCATATCCGACGACACCATCTTCTTGATTATTGATATATCCTGCTGTCACTTCTCGGACTGAGACTTCTCGGAGTTCGATTTTCATAAAAAGAAAAGTTAAGAATTAGGTTTTTTGTTGCGGATAATGATTCTAGCATAGATACTAGAATATAATTCTCAGGTCTCAGGATTCTTAAAGGCAGGAGATGAATCTTTGATTGGATTATATGGACGATATAGTGTACCTTTTGCATTGAAGGTAGACTTTCCAGTTGGAATACCATCTTTATCTAAAATTTCCATTCTTTTATTACAAGCAAAATCAATAGAACCCACAATCCCAAGTGCTACTATTTCAAATTGATCAGGACTGTATTTATCCATAAAGGTAATTGGAACTCACATAGCACCTACATAGTCCATAGGGATATTTTTTGTTTTATCGACATTTATAGCGTCATAATTATCATATTTCGGATATTCATTTTCATTATATGTTTTATAGAGAATAAGATCTTCATGTCGTTTCTGGATTTCCATATTGGTAAACCAAGTCACACCAGAAACTCGTATCATCCCCTCTTTATGATTTCCAGCTGTAGCATAGTCTTCATAATGTTTATTGATGAAATGGGCAGCACCTCCAGTAAAACCATATCCAAGCCATATTTTATTATCTTTTATCAGTTTAAATATTTCCTTATATGTCAGAGCATTCTGATTTCCTACAATGACAAATTTCTTATCATATTCCATAAGTTGTGCCATATATTCTCGAAAGAGGGAAAATGGAGGATTGGTAACGACGATATCAGCTTCCTCTAGTATCTCGATACACTCAGAGCTGCGAAAATCTCCATTTTGCTTGAGTAGGATTCTTTCGGCATCTCCTTTATTGATCTTTCAATTATTATCTATATCTCTCGATATTTCGAGCTTATATGAAGGTACTTCTGTTTGATAGTGGGTACAAACGAGCTTCTTGAGACCGAGATATACAAAATTCTCAGAAAAATATCGCCAAAAATGACTCTCTTCAGGGTCATCACAATTACAGAAAACTACCTTATCTCGAAAATGTTCTTTATAGTGTTTGAGTTCTTTTTCTATATCAGAGAGTTGAGTATAGAATTCATCACTTTTTGCCTTATTAGCTTTCTTAAGATTTTTATTTCAGGATTTCTTTTCGACTATTTTTGGATCGGACATAAAAAAGGCGTACTTAGTGAATAAGAACGCCAAAATATCGTGTGGTTTTTGTACTTTAGCAAGAAGGGACAATGAAGTTCCGTCTCGCTAAAGTACCAATCTGTCGGTTTAAAGACAAAAGGGGTGGACAACTTTCATTGCCCCTTTTTGGTTTTAAACCGATATGATTATGACTGATACTTTAGCCTGAGCACTATATAGATATCCGATCATTTCGCAAACAAAAAAATCTCCCCCTAGGAATAGAAGGAGACTGCGAGGGGATTCAGGTATTATCTGATTCGATTTTGTGAACGAGTGTATGCCTGTACCAAGTAGGAAAACTTGCTTTTCTGCAAGTTTTTTTTGACTTTTGGAGAGTTTGTGATAATATGCTCGTACACCCGGTGAGTCAGCCTCACCTCCCAAAACTCAGTTTAGCGACTGGGTTTTTTATTTGTATGGATTCGTTATTATCTTGCCGTATACATTGACGCTCTCTTCGAGTAGTGATGACTCAAGAGTGAGTATATCAGTTTTGATATATGTATCACAAGTAGCAGTCATCACTCTCCCCCTTCAGAGGTATGGCAGAATACAAGTAAAGTGCTTATCTTGTTTGTGTTTTTTCACTCGATGGATTGCTGGTGCGATATCACTATCTCCGCTAAATATGAGAGCCTTATCATAGAGATCAAGTATTCATCCCTCAAATATCGAAAGTGCGAGATTCACATCTGTTTGTTTTTCTTCGTATGTTCCATACGAGAACCTTCTCGGACTCACTATAGCATCTTTCGGAGAGATAACTGGCATCTTATCGGCATGGAATTTTCTCTCTACAGAAGTATAGTTTCAGGAGATGATCTTGATTCAGAGTCATTTTTTGAGGATATCGAGATAGTTATTGTGCCGAGTGAGCCTCTGTTCATCCCATCTCGGTGGAGCAGTAAAGAAAAATATATCTTGCAGAATATCATCTGGTCAGAGAAAGTTCTCTACAAATTTGCGGTAATTCAGCCATTTGTATTTCTCTGGAAGATTATTTGCGATAGCGTGATAGACATTGAACCCATCTATATATGCAACTACTCTCGTTTTTTTGGATCAATTCATATGAATATACTTATGTGGTCTATTTTGTTGATTGTATTGATTTCCTCGCATTCTCAAAGCCAAAAAAATCTCCCTCTATTTCTAGAGAGAGATTTTCGCATATAGAGTATATATGGTGGGCCCACCTGGACTTGGTTGCTCCCCCGTCCGCGACCCGCCTCTCCTCATTGAATATGAATCCCATTCAAGGGATTCATAGGAATCAATTCGGATTCAAGTCCCCGATATTTTATGTTTTACTGGAGCCACCATCGGGACTTGAACCCGAGACCTCTTCATTACCAATGAAGTGCTCTACCACTGAGCTATGGCGGCATAAAAACTTGAAAAACATCGATTATCTTTGTTAGAAAAATTTATTTCTTGTTCATTTATATCTCGATAAACTCACTGCGA
>JAYSSB010000126.1:0-10503 GCA_043720755.1 Candidatus Altimarinota bacterium
GAGTTTTTTTGCTCGGTCGAAGTAGGGATCTTGTACGATGAATTGTTTGGTCATGAGTGGTTGACAGATAATTAAATCTCGATACACTGGAATATATCAGATATTGTCCCTATCCTAGCCTTTTTGTATGGAAAATCAACCAAAAAAATGAACCTATCTCTTGATGGATCTCGAGATGACTGGACTTAACCCATTCCAACATGGAGTGATCGAGGTTGGTATGATTGTTCTCGATGCTCAGTTTGAGATACTCGGCGAACTCATCATGGACCTCTGTCCACCAGAAGATGTTGCGATCGATCGGGCCGCTCTCGAATACAATGGATTCACACTTGACCGTATTGCAGCGGGGAGATCATATGAGGAATTCTGTGACATGTATACTGGATTTTATGAGACGTATTTCTCTCCAGAGCATAGGCCGATCATCGTAGGGCAATATATCACTGCGGATATCACATTCCTCTCGAGCATATTCGATAGATCTCGTCGGAGCATCCTCATGGACTCTCTCGGTAACGATATCATCGATACTAAGTCGATCGCCAATCAGGCCAATGCAATAGCTAGATATAACAATATCCCACTTCCATTCAAGAGTACTAGTCTCTCGAAAGTAGGATGACTCACTGATGTGTTCCATGTCTCTGGTTATGAGGCTCATACAGCGAAGTGAGATATGCTCGCTACTCGTGAGGTACTCCTCAAATTTCTACATTTCAAAAAATAAAAACCTATGACCTATCCAATCAAGTGGAATCTTGCCCGCTACTTTTATACTGGACTCGATGATCCCAAACTTACGAGCGATATTGCTAATATCTTGCCATCTACTGAAATATTTTCAAAAAAGTATGAACATACTTTTCATACTTTTATAACTCCTGAGCAAATACTCGGATTTTACTCAGAATATACTGCTATGTCACACGATATGGCGACACCGAGCTATTATCTGTTTTACCGTTCATCTCTCGATACTCAGGATCTCGCTGTAACCAAGAAAATGGGAGAAGTAGACTACATCTATACTCAGGCATCAAATCAGATGCTCTGGGTAGCTCAAGGGTGGAAGATGATCGGCTATGAGCAGATCATGGCGTGGTCTCGTGATCCCAAGATGACAAGATATAAAAATGATCTCCTCTCGACAGCAGACGGTATCAGATATATCCTCGGGGAAGCAGAAGAAAAAGTCCTCAATCTCAAGTCTCGGCCACTCGCACTCGCGAACTCTCTCCATGACGAGCTCACTGGATCCTATGAGTACACGATGACGATCGATGGCGAAGAAAAGAAACTTACTGAAGAAGAAGTCAGGAGCTATCGTCAGCATACCGATCGCAGTATCAGACGAGAGTCCTATGCATCACTGCGTCGAGTATATAACTCCAAGCAAACTCAGATATCACTCGGGAATATCTATACGAATATAGTCAAGGACTGGAGTTCTGAGATCACGATGCGAGGATATCCAGACAGCGTCATGGCCCAACGCAATATCTCGGAAGAGATGGATGATGAAGTGGTAGATATGCTCCTCTCTGAGGTAGAAAAGGCCTATCCACTCTATCAGAGATTCTTGAGAGCCAAGGCAGGAATGCTCACTCTTGATTCTGATTTCTCAGTCTACGATATCGGTGCACCACTCGGGACGGTGGATAAAAATTTTACATTCGATGAAGCATATGATCTTCATCTCAGTGTGATGCGAGATTTTGATTCAGAGTTCTACGACTATTCGGTTCGTATGATCGAGGAAGAACGTATCGACGCACTTCCGCAAGCAGGCAAGCGATGATGAGCTTATGCCTCATATCGCAAGGGAGAAGAGTCATTTGTTCTCCTAAATTTCACGGGCAAACTCCGAGATGTATCGACGATATCTCATGAGCTCTGACACGCTATACATGGTCATCTCTCCCAAGCCCAAGAGGCTCCAGTCTATGACTCAGCCCTCTCGATGGCAGAGACGGCTTCTATATTCTCTGAGATGCTCCTCGGAGAAAAGGTAAAATCGCTCGTCAATGCTGATGAGTATAGAGAATATCTCAATGAACGACTTGGGGATATATTTGCGACGATTTTTCGTCAGGTACAGTATGTTGCCTTCGAGCGAGAGGTACATACTCAGATCCACGCTGGAAAAGAGCTCTCATACAAGGATCTCAATCTCCTCTGGAGACAACATCAAGATAAGCTCTATAGAGGAGTAGTTACCTATGATACCGATGCAGAGAGCGAGAGTGGATGGTCGATGATCCCTCATATCTATCACACACCGTTCTACTGCTATGCCTACGCATTTGGCAATATTCTCACATTTGCCCTCTATAACAAGGTAGAGTCAGGAGAACTGACAAAAGAAGACTACAAAGATATACTCCGTTCTGGGGGATCTGAGCGACCACGAGATCTCCTCGCTCGCTATGATATCGATATCGCATCCCCTGAGTTCTATCAGTCAGGACTTCGTGAGGTAGAGAAGATGGTGGAGGAGTTTGAAAGAATGGTGTAAATCAAGATTTTATGAAAACTATTTCTCGCTCACTCATTCCTATTGACTTCTCCTACTACCGGACTGGATCCAAAGTATTTTTTGACTACTATCGTAAGTATACCAACAATATCGTAGAGCGAATAGGGAAGTGATATGAGTTCTGGATAGCTTGGCAGATATTGCCAGGATGGTGGAGTGTGACGATAGAAAAAAATGATACCGAGCTCACAGATGATATACTCAAGAAATCTTGAATATCTCATGGGATCATCTGGTGGACTCCGATGCGGAGACTCGATAAGCCGAGATGATGGTGGAGAGTGCCGAGATGGCTTACAAGAAAAAATATTCACTCATCTCGATCAGCATTGACTATCCTTGACCAACCCGACTACTGGAATAAGTGGGCAGCTCCTGCGAGAGCACACAGACGCAAGGTTCTCCAGAATGTAGAAAATGGAACTATTGAGATATCTACTACTTGTTCACTAGAGGACTTTCTCAGGTTGTATAGAGATACTCCTGTTCACGATGGAGACAAGTCCTCTCGTATCCGTATGACTCGCAAATTGCTCGAAAACCAAGACTTAGGATATCGTATCTATACTGCCTCAGTCTGAGGACGAGTCCTTGCTGGAGCAGTATTTATCGATGAGGGGATGACGAGTGAATATTGGGTATCATTTTATCATACTGATAGCCACCCATACCATCTCGGGATCGCTCTCATGGATGTATGGATGCTTGGCTCCTGCCAAAAATGAATAAAATATTGTGATCTTGATCATATGCGAGATAGTGGGCAGTCGATATCATATGCTGGATATACGCAGTTCAAGTCGAGTATCGCCGATCATGATATATATTTCCATGATATGTGGATTCGCATATTCTAAAATTCGCTATAACTTACTATTCTAACTTTTCATACCTATGAAATCACTTATCATATTCGATCTCGATGATACACTTGCTGAGAGCAAGTCTGCAATACTCCCTGATATGTCTGTAGTACTCAAAAAACTTTTGGATATAAAAAAAGTAGCCATCATCACAGGAGGAAAATACGAACAGATCATCAAACAAGTCGTCTCAAATCTCCCAACAGATGCAAATCTCCAAAATCTCTATCTCTTCCCAACCTGCGGAGCATCATACTATCACTTTGTAGACGAAAATTGGGCTAATGTCTATGAGGAGCGACTCTCTGAGGAGGATGTGGAGAAGATATTTTTAGCACTTCGTGATGCTCAGGTATCTGCAGGAGTCATTACCGAGTGACCACTTCATGGAGAACAGATCGAGGATCGTGGGACGCAGGTATCATGGTCAGCACTCGGACAACAGTGTCCACCAGCCCTCAAGGTAGTATGGGATCCAGATCAAAAAAAGCGACTCTCGATGCTCCCATTTCTCTCAGTTAGTATCCCAGAATATGAGTCCCGAGTCGGATGAGCAACGACGATAGATGTCACTCGAAAATGAGTAGACAAAAAATATGGAATATATCAGATGGAAAAATACCTCAGTGTCCCACTCGCAGATATGCTCTTCATCGGAGATGCCATATTCCCAGGAGGCAATGACTATGCAGCTGTCGAGGTCGGTATCGACTACGAGAAGACAACATGACCAGAGATGACTCATGAGCTCATCGAAGAGATAATTCGAGTAGGATAGTTGGATTTGCCCCCGTTGTATATATATGATATACTCTGTCTATGCATACAAATGAAGACTTTATTCGTGAAAATATAGAACTCAAGGCAAGACTCGATCTCGCTGAGAAGTGGATGCGTCGCGAGGTCGCGACATCGATCGGTCGAATACAGAAAGAAAAATCCACCAAAATAACCCGAAAGTCTCTTGCAAATATATTCGAATCTGAATGACTCGATATATTGACGAAGCGGATACTCGATCAGTTCGATAACTCTCTCAACAAAGCTCCAAAATATACCACAGAACGTCTCATCGATGCGGAGATATACTGGCAGACTTTACAACGATATCCGCAGATGGATGCTCTCCCAATCATTCTTGCCTATCAGAAGATATTGGACGCATGGATCGAGGAGAGGCTAATAGCGGGATATCGTATCAAGACGCAAAACACAAAAATTGGTCACGCTATCCACAGTACCGATGCTGATATTGCTAATATCCTCACCAAGAATTATACTCTCTCTATTGGCCGACTCTATCAGCTCATCTCTCTCGTCCGCGATGGTGTCCAGTTGTCCCCGATGACAGAGAGTCTGATTACCTATTGGCAAAAAGAAATTCCAAATACACTCGCAGTACTCTTGTCTGATGAGTGTTTTATCCCTTTTAGAGATCTCATAGATCTCGAGGTGTTCTCACGTAAACGACACGAAGGCAAGGTCAACTATAGTGATGCACAGAAAATCAGGAAAGTAATGGTGGATGCGACGAGTACAAAAAGTTTCCTCGAAATGATATTCTCAGTATAATCCAATTATGATAATCCTCGGAATAGATCCCTGAACCGCCACGACCTGATTCGCTGTCCTCGAGAAGGAGTGAAAACGAGTCACGATACTCGAGTATGGAGTGATCACAACTCGACCCTGAGTAGCGTTTTCAGATAGGCTCGTACAGATCGGAACTGATCTCAGTGAGATACTCGATACCTATCGTCCAACTATTTGTGGGATTGAGCGTTTATTTTTTCTCCGGAATGTGACCAATGGTATCGATGTCGCTCAGGCGAGATGAGTCATCGTCTATACGCTCGCTACTCGTGGGATCACACTCGTCGAGTATACACCACTGCAGGTAAAATCAGGGATAGCAGGGAACTGATTCGCCAAAAAACCCCAAGTCCAAAAGGCACTCAAGATGCTCCTCGGACTCAGTGAAATCCCGAAGCCTGATGATGCAGCGGATGCCCTTGCGATCGCATATCTCACAAGTCTGAAGATAAAGTAAAAGATGATAGAAAAATCCCTTGCTTTTGACTCTCCCTTCTATACAATTTACTGTAGTTATATTTTTTAGTGATTTGCATATGGGTCTTGTTGCGGCATTTGCACAGACATTTCAGGTTTCGGAATTTGATATCATATTTTTTGGTCTCAGTTTTTTTATCACGCTCGTGATGTATTATTATTGGACGCTCCATACCCTCTATGAGATAGCGTTCGGTGCTATTGTTGGACTTGGGATTTATATCTTACTTTCAGTTCTTTTACTTGGCAATGGTCCGATGGGGACGAGTGGTGGACTGTTTCCGTTTCCTTTTGCAGTACTCACTGTATCGATCGCTGTGTATGCGGTATTCATTCTGGCTGTACTATTTCCTCT
This sequence comes from Candidatus Altimarinota bacterium, assembly GCA_043720755.1. Taxonomy (GTDB): domain Bacteria; phylum Patescibacteriota; class Gracilibacteria; order BD1-5; family UBA2023; genus JABFSX01. Next base: position 5,828 of record JAYSSB010000126.1, read on the forward strand.
CCAGTGAGGACTCGTGATCGCTGAGACAACTCATCAGGGGCTCTATATTTTGCAGTATATATTTGTAGGGATGTTCCTCATATTCTCCGCTACGTCGATCATGATCTATATGACCGAACAGACCTATCTGTTCCAAGTGGGGACATTTTTTGTATGGTTCCGAGATAGTCTCTACTATCAGGAGACGATACGTCCATCGGCGGTATTCGGCTATATCATCGCCCACAAGGATACTATTATCCCACTCGCTATACTCCTCATGCTCTACAAGCTCCTCCTCTCCAATATCGTATCTGCAGTAGCACTCTCTATCTGGTACAATCTCTCTCATATAGGATTTTATCGCAAGGCTGAGGATACTGCCTATCGTGTCGAGTTCCATGAGGTCGGAGCAACTGATGGACATCCGAGCTCAGACCCTCACACTGCCCCTACAGCATCTCATGATAGCCACTGACATCACTAGTTCCTAAATACGCATTTCCATGTCTCCCTCATCTCCTTCATTTCACGAAAAGATCATCTACAAAACTCGACAGCACTGGATCATCCCATTCATCAAATCTATCAAATTGATTCTCGTTGTATCTCTCCCACTCGCTGTGATGACCTATTTTGTCTCAGGATATTCTTGGCTGATTACGAGTTTTGTTTTTTTCATCATATCAGCCTGACTCGTCGCCTATGATCACTATCTCTGGCATCACTCGTGGCTCATGATCGGTAATCAGAAGATATCACTCTCCGTACGCAACTGACTCTGGTCGCAATACGCGATGAATATCCGTTACCGCAATATCCGAGATTGTGCAGTGAGCAAGAATAGTATCTGGGGATATCTCTTCAAATATGGCTCACTCTTCATCCGATCATCAGTTGCTGAGGGAGATTTCCGAGCTCTCTATGTGCCAAAAGTAGGGAAGATATATGCTCTCGTCAATGCCCTCTCTCGCTATAACGATGATGAGCGAGCCCATATCGATAGTATCGAAAAGCTCCATGTCTATCATCAATCATCGGAGTTCTCCCTCAAACCATAATATGCTGAGATTTTTTTCTCTATTTTGCGTCCTCGTATCACTCTCTGCTTGTACAAGTTCATATCATGAGCATTTTTGGCGAGAAAATACCGACTCATCTCAAACGAGCCAATCCACTGGATCTGTATGGATCGCTGATGGAAGACTCGAAAGTCTCCCAAATACTACAACTCGATGATCCCTCATCGATCGTATCAACCGAGCAAAGCATAGAGTCTGGATCGAGATATATACATGGACTGATGCTGCCAAACTGACTGATCCTATCATCTCGGCTCACAAGAGATGAGTTGATGTAGTGATCGCTCTCGAGGGGAATGTATTCGGTACTCCTCAGATCAATACTCCGGTTTTCAAAAAACTCAAATCAGCCGGTATCCGCATCGTCTATACTGACAATCATCGCTATACGTTCACTCATGCCAAATTCTGGATCATCGATGATACCTATTCTATCTCTACGGGAAATTGGACGGCTTCGTTTTTTACCAAAAATCGGGAATATATCTACTCTGGAACTGATCTCACGACACTCTCATTCCTCGAAGATGTATTCGTCGCTGATACGAGCCATCTCGGCTACAAGGATCTCTCTCGTATCCCAGATCATATCGTCATATCTCCACTAGATGCAAGATCCAAGATACTAGGACTCATCGCATCTACGCAGTCACATATCCTCCTCTATATACAGACTCTCAATGATGAGGAGATACTCGGGTCTCTCGATACCCTCATTGCATCAGGCAAAACAGTCGAGATATGTACCGCAGATAATGAGTCCAATCAAGCTCGCAAACTCCAATTCCCAACGTGGAAGTGGTATCTCAGTCGTAAGCCATATATCCATGCCAAGGCCATCATCGTAGACTGAGATCGAGTATTCATCGGGAGTCACAATCTCACAACCAATGCTCTCGAAAACAATAGAGAAATCGGCATCATCCTACGTGACCGCGATGATATAGTGAGTCAGATTGAGTCAGATTTTGTCCGTGATGGATGTAGATAGTGTCATTTTTTGCTTTTTTTCTGGAGATATGCTATTATTATTGCATGACAGTTCTCAAAAATATCTTCATTACCATTTTTTCTTTCGCTATTGCCATATTTTTTGTGTATGGATCGTTTGCGTTTGGTATGAGCAAATCAGGCCCAGTCAGTACCACTCTCTGACAAGTCAAAAAATCTAGTGTAGCACTCGCAACAGATAGCAAATGAGTACAAAGTATCAATATATCCGAATATATGACTGGTTCGAGTGCATCGGGGATGTTGTTTCTCGAGATTGGACGACTTGCTACAGCATTTGTCATGGGGATACCCGCTCCTATGATCACTCTCTCGGGTTCTCAGGATATGGTATTTGATGGAGTGCAGGGGATCATATCTCTTTATGATCCATTTAGTCTCTATACTCTTGTCCCCAAGACCAAAACCTACCAACTCAAACAGATCACGAATGGAAGTTTTTATATCTCTGATGAAACTGATGGTACGGTATCGATATACTCGATAGATGCTGTTATCGAACTTGCATTTTTCGATCAGGGAGAGCGTATGACTGATATGATCCTCTTCCCAGGTATGTATATCCGGTTCAATCCGCAGTCCAACCGAGATCTCAAGTGAGCTGATCTGTTTCGTATCATGCTCGTACTTGGTGACGCCAAGAGTGATATCCGTACGGGTCTCGAGTTCGTCAATCCTTGTGTCGATGGCTGAAAATGAGAAGATATATTCTTCATGTATCAGCTCCCCACTCCAACCCGTCCACTCTTTCAGATGCTTCATCTCCTTTTCCGAGATCGTATCAAGCAAGTAGATACACTCAAGAGCTATGCCAATAGTCGATCATTTGCGGATGAAGAACTCAATACATTGATCTACAATCCTAGCAAAAAAAATCACTATCTCCTCGATGATCTCAGGGCCGTACTCTCCAAGGCAGTACAACGTCAGATGGATCCAGCGGATTATCGCAAAAAAATCGATGCTATCTATCTCGCCTCACAAGATCTCATCAAGTGAAACAGTGTACAACGGATGCTTGAGGGATTCCTCACGGATGCCCGATTCGCTATCTATAGCAATCTCTGAAATAGCCAGTTCGATGAGATATATGGCGAAACTGCCAATATCCTCGGTATCATACCAAGTAGTGGGAAGGGCAAATTCTTCCAGTATCTCTCTGATATCTACTCACGCAATATTGTCCTCCAACGCAAGGATCCTACGTTTTCAGGGATTGATACTTATACTCCTACAGCAGATGGACTCAAAGAAACTCTCGATAATATCAATATCGAGTCCAAAGATTATTTTGACATCGCACTCTACGCCTACCAGCTCCTCCAAAAAACTCAAGATAAAGAAGCATTTACCAGTGAATCCGTCACATCTCGTGGTACCTATGAACTCATCGATACGCTCTTCGGTGCTACAGAGCGGTATATCGCAGGACTCCCGACTGACGAACTCAAAAAATCAGCCTACCAAACACTCGTCATCCAGTTCTATGCTCCTATAGCAAGTACACTCAATAGATCACTCTATACTGGATATGCTATAGAGAGTGATGGCAAGATTTATATCTCTCGAGATCATCTCGATGGAGATCTCGTACAATTCGATGCCAAGGTACGAGAAAATATCGAATCTAGCTATGCGACGATGCTCGCTACCTATGAAGTCGTTGCCCCACTCTATGCTCTCGGAGAACAACGCTATACTCTCGATATATTCCATGACTCGATCACTCGTATTGCCTGATTCCTTGAGATGATCCGAGAGTGAAAATACAAATACTACCAATCAACTCCGTATGCAGGATCAAATATATCAGGTGTACCGACCCCAGCACTCTCGTCTACTGGATCACTCGAACTCTATCAGGCACCAGTACTTCCGGTGATAGTACCTACTGGATCAGGTCTCCTCGAAAAAGCTTCTCTTACAGGACTCCTCCCACAATTGACTCTCCCACAATAGATACCCTATATCAAAAAATACTACAAATTAATTTGTAGTATTTTTATATGAGATGATCCACCTTCCAAGATTGTATCTTGGCGAGATCCCCTGAGAGGAGTACACTCGGTACGCTCACTCACTCGAATATCTCTGGTCGGGTATACTGTGGATACTCTCTCTTGCCATCGAGGGCCTCTGCGAAACTCTCTTCTCTGAGAGACTCTTTAGAGAGTGCACCTGGTATGAGTCTCACGATACTATCGATGATCACGAGAGAGGCGAGCTCTCCACTCGAGAGGACGTATTCGCCTATCGAGAGTTCTTGTATATCAAATAGTTCATATATCCGAGCATCTACTCACTCATAGTGACCACAGATGATCGTATATTGCTCTGATGATCGTGAGAGTTCTCCTGCAATTGACTGATCGAGGAGTTGTCACCTTGGGCTCGTCAGGAGTATAGGCATCTCTCCATGAGAGTCTCGTATGTATCTCAGACAGAGAGCTAGTGGCTCTACCATGATCAGCGTACCAGCTCACCCGCCATAGGGTCTATCATCGACTCGTCTTGTATTACGGACGCTATAGTCGGCGAGATTGTGCAGTATATAGCGAAAGAGCCCCTTCTCTTGGGCTCTCTGCATGATACTCGTATCGAGAT
>JAYSSB010000127.1:0-1269 GCA_043720755.1 Candidatus Altimarinota bacterium
TATTCCTGATCTGGATTGTTTCGCACCTTGTGCCTTGATATTGCGTATTGACTATCTCTCACTCGATCCGAACTGGATATCACAAAATGGAACTGAGCATATTATATCGACACGAGATCGCCAGATTATCGAACTGATTCCTTCTCCATTGGAGGGGGGAGCAGGATTGATTCCTATCATACCATTATCAAGATGAGATACATGAGAAAAACATATCACGATATTTGCCTATTCATCGACTCTCGATCGTATTGACTGGGACTCATTCCCAAGTGATCTGATCATTTATGTATTCGCTCATTCTGAAGATATAAAATCCAAAAAATCCAATATTCGATTTCTTGATTTCATCCCAACCCATGAGTTCTATACGCTCTTGAGTATGAGTGAATTGGCCATCATCCGCTGAGAGGTGAGCTGGGCACATATGATCCAGGGATCGACTCCATTCTTCTGGGATATGTACCAGACTATCGGTGGATGGCCGACCGAGCAAAGTGAGCAGTTCCTCGACTTCATCTGAGCCTCTTCTGAGTATCGTCGGGTACACCAGATACTCGGTGGACAAAAACAATGAAAAATATCCTACGCAGATATGCTCGTCGCCCTCTCTCATAGCTGATTTGCCCCGCACCGAACACATAATCTGATCCACACAGCAAAAAAACATATTGACAGATTCCAGAATTCCATATAATCACTCGGCGTCAGACTTTTTGACTCGCCAATGTAGCTCAGCTGGTTAGAGCACGGCACTCATAACGCCGAGGTCGGTGGTTCGAGCCCACTCATTGGCACCATTTTCCAGTACCATATATCGCGGAGTAGAGCAGTGGTAGCTCGCAAGGCTCATAACCTTGAGGTCGTATGTTCGATTCATACCTCCGCAACCATAGAAAAAACAAAAAAATCCATCCAAAAGATGGGTTTTTTATTTGTATTTTTCCATATTTTCTGCTAGAATGCAAGGGAAAGTAACTGTTATCATATCTATGACATCAACCAACAAGCCAGGAAATGGAGAATCAGCTGAGAAAATATCTAAAAAAAATAATTCTAGAAATATACAATCTCTCCTTGATCAGAGTGTCATATGAGAGCTCCGAAACTCATCTGGCGTGATTGATCCAATAACCTATAGCAATCTCCAATATCCTGAGATATACGCAGCAGTACGGGATAGAATGAAACATACGAGAAATATGGAAGATGCTGATTATTTTGATATCACTGATTCCCAGATTATCGCCATCTCAGATGCCAAAATCA